>NZ_FYAJ01000006.1:53284-217296 GCF_900185625.1 Photobacterium andalusiense | reverse complement strand
ATGCGAAGTCTTTAGCAACACCACCGTACACTTTTGCAAGTGTAGTACAGATAGCAGCAGTTAGAGTTGTTTTACCGTGGTCAACGTGACCGATAGTACCAACGTTAACGTGCGGTTTATTACGTTCAAATTTTTCTTTAGACACGATTGTGTTCCTTCCTAGTTAAGATACGCCCCCTACTAGGTCGGGGACGGCTCCGAAGTTGTGTATTTTATGCGTCAATAGCAATTGACGCAATAATGAAATTAAATACGTTCTGCAATAATTTTATCAGTAACGTTCTTTGGCATTTCAGCGTACTCGCTAAACTCCATCGAATAAGACGCGCGGCCTTGTGTTGCTGAACGTAAATCAGTTGCATATCCGAACATTGCTGATAGTGGAACTTGCGCACGAATAATTTTAATACCCGCGTTGCCTTCTTCCATACCTTCGATCATACCGCGGCGACGGTTTAAATCACCAACGACATCACCCATCCAATCTTCTGGCGTGGTAATTTCAACTTTCATCATCGGCTCAAGCAATACTGGAGTTGCATCAAGTGCACCCTGTCGTAATGCCATTGAACCTGCGATTTTAAATGCAATTTCGCTTGAATCGGTGTCGTGGTAAGAACCATCAACTAACGTCGCTTTAACGTCAATCATTGGGTAGCCTGCTAGCACGCCACTCTTCATTTGTTCTTCGATACCTGTAGCAACAGCACTAATGTATTCTTTAGGTACGCTGCCACCGACAATTTCATCTACGAATACGAAACCTTCACCTGGCTCTGACGGTTCAAGCTTCAGCCATACATGACCATATTGGCCACGGCCGCCGGTTTCACCTGCCTGACGAATGAATTTACCTTCAACTTTAGTGGTACCACGAATGGTTTCACGGTAAGCAACCTGAGGTTTACCTACGTTACAGTTGACGTTAAATTCGCGCTTCATACGATCGACGATGATATCTAGGTGAAGTTCACCCATGCCAGAGATTAAAATCTGACCTGATTCATCATCAGTTTCGACGCGGAAAGATGGATCTTCTGCAGCTAGTTTATCTAGCGCAATGGTCATCTTATCTTGGTCTGCTACAGAGCGTGGTTCAACCACAATCTGAATTACTGGTTCAGGGAAATCCATGCGCTCTAGAATCACTTTATGATTTTGATCGCATAGGGTATCACCTGTTGTCGCAAATTTAAGACCAATGGCAGCAGCGATATCGCCAGCACGCACTTCTTTGATCTCTTCACGTTTATTAGCGTGCATCTGAACGATACGGCCTAAACGCTCGCGTTTTTCTTTAATTACGTTGTAAACAGTATCACCTGAATTAACAACGCCAGAGTATACGCGCATGAAAGTCAATGTACCTACGAACGGGTCGGTTGCGATTTTGAACGCTAGTGCTGAGAATGGTTCGTCATCGCTAGAATGACGCTCAACAGGGTTACCGTGTTCGTCTTCACCTGTAATAGCTTTTACTTCAATTGGTGAAGGTAGATAATCAACAACGGCATCTAGTACGGCTTGAACACCTTTGTTCTTAAATGCAGAACCACAAGTTGCCAATACGATTTCGTTGTTTAGGGTACGTTGACGCAGACCAGCTTTAATTTCAGCTTCAGTCAATTCACCTTCTTCAAGGTATTTATCCATTAGTTCATCATTAGCTTCTGCTGCTGATTCAACTAAGTTCATGCGCCACTCATCTGCTAACTCTTGCATGTCAGCAGGGATATCTTCATAGGTAAAACTAGTACCTTGATCGGCATCAGACCAGTTAATGGCCTTCATTTTGATCAGGTCAATTACACCTTTAAATTCATCTTCAGTACCAATATTTAATTGCAGAGGCACTGGTGTTGCACCAAGACGGTGTTTGATCTGCTCGATAACGCGAAAGAAATCTGCGCCCGTGCGATCCATCTTGTTAATAAAAACGATACGCGGAACTTCATATCGATCGGCTTGACGCCATACAGTCTCAGACTGAGGCTCTACACCTGAAGCACCACAGAACACAACTACAGCACCATCTAACACACGTAATGAACGCTCAACTTCAATGGTGAAGTCTACGTGTCCAGGAGTATCAATGATGTTGATTCGGTGCTCGTCGAACTGCTTGTCCATACCGCGCCAAAAGGTGGTCGTTGCAGCAGAGGTGATCGTGATACCACGTTCTTGCTCCTGCTCCATCCAATCCATAGTAGCAGCGCCGTCGTGTACTTCACCAATCTTATGAGATAGGCCTGTATAAAACAGGATGCGCTCAGTAGTGGTTGTTTTACCGGCGTCAACGTGAGCACAGATACCGATATTACGGTAGCGCTCGATGGGCGTTTTGCGAGCCACGATTGTATCCTCTTACTAAGGTGAACCTTAGAAAATGGTTTAGGCACAGCAGGAGAACCTGCTGTGCCCAAGCGGTATTACCAGCTATATTACCAGCGGTAATGTGCGAACGCTTTGTTCGCATCTGCCATACGGTGAACGTCTTCACGTTTCTTAACAGCAGAACCTTTGTTGTCAGCCGCATCAAGCATTTCGCCTGCTAGACGCTGAGCCATAGATTTTTCACCACGCTTACGCGCAGCTTCAACTAACCAACGCATAGCTAGTGCATTACGACGTACTGGACGTACTTCTACAGGCACCTGGTAAGTTGAACCACCCACACGGCGAGATTTAACTTCTACCGCTGGACGTACATTTTCAAGAGCTTTTTCAAATACAGCTAGGTGTTCTTCACCAGAACGCTCAGCCATAGTTTCTAGTGCAGAGTAAACAATTTTTTCTGCAGTAGATTTTTTACCGTCAACCATTAGGATGTTAACGAATTTTGCCAGCAATTCTGATTTGAATTTAGGATCTGGAAGGATCTTACGCTGACCGATTACGCGACGACGTGGCATGGATTATCTCCGTTGTCTTCTTCAGGTTATCCAAAACTTTTCAGTTTCTTCAAAATTAAATAATTTTAGTGTTTGGCCTTACTTAACGGAATCCATTAAGACTTAGGACGCTTCACACCGTACTTAGAACGACCTTGTTTACGGTCATTAACGCCTGCACAGTCAAGTGCACCACGAACAGTGTGGTAACGAACACCCGGTAAGTCTTTAACACGACCACCGCGGATAAGAACAACTGAGTGCTCCTGAAGGTTGTGACCTTCACCGCCGATGTATGATGTTACTTCGAAACCGTTTGTTAGACGAACACGACATACTTTACGTAATGCTGAGTTCGGTTTTTTAGGTGTAGTAGTGTAAACACGAGTACATACACCACGTTTCTGTGGGCACGCTTCTAGTGCTGGCACGTTGCTTTTTACAACTTGCTTAGCACGTGGCTTACGTACCAACTGGTTAATAGTTGCCATTAAATAGCTCCTGATTGTTACTTTCGTAAGGTGAAAAATCTGCCTCCCAACAACAGGAGGACGCGAAATTTTAGGCATCGCACCTAAAGGTGTCAAGATCTAACCAACGATCAATTAAGTGATCATTTCTTAAACAGTCACTTTTTTGTTCATTTATCGTTACTAATAATGGCTTTTTATGCCCATTTCATATGTTGAGCATGCTGTTCGGTCAGAAAAACAAAGCCTTTGTAATCAATAACATCTAGACTTTTATCACATTTATCCTGCAAACCGCGCGCAATAATGTCAGCTTCCAGTAAATAAATTTTTACGCCAATATTTTTTATTAAATCAAAGTAAATATTTTCGCTTACGGCGACATTTACAGCATCTTCAAGCAATAAGATCTCATCGCCAGGGCAAATAAACTGTAAACATTGTGCCAATGCGTGACTTTGAAATGGCGAACGGGTCACAGTATGTAACATCGATACCTCAAAAAGTAAGGATCTGACGACAACAATGTAATGTTGTCACCAATTCGGCACGAGGACGGATAATCGCGTCAATTAATAAATCTTCACTGCATAATCCACGATCAGCTAATGACTGCTGACAAACATAAATATTTTCGATGTCGTACAAAGGTAACATTTTGAAGGTCGCACTATAATTACGGCTCAAAATCGCATTTGGTTGCTGATGTTTCACTAGCTGCAATACTCCATCACCAATAAAAAATACACTCAGTGCTTCGGTATATGCAGAAGCTGCTAATAATGCATCAAGTCCTTCACGACCACTCGTCGTACCATGAGGTGGTTGACGAAATACAAACCCTAAGTCACTCACTTATTTCACCTCAAAATTGAATAACACGATCAGTGCTAAGTAAAACCTCAGCCAGACCACCTAGCCCAGCTTGTTCAAATTCTGAAGCTAAATTATGGTTTGGTAATTGATTTTGTTGCGCTTCTTGCTCACTAACAATACCACGTCGTAACGCAGCTGCGACACAAGTGTGTAATTCGACGTTATGGGTTTGCGCTAACTGTTGCCATGCTGCCACCAAATCAAATTCATCTGATGCGGGTGCTGTCAACGCATTACCATTTAACACTCCGTCTTGATAAAAGAATACTCGAGTTAAAGTATGGCCGACCTCAATAAGTGTAGATGCAAATTGATAAGCAGAGCGTGCGGCTTGAGTACCATAAGCGGGGCCATTAACAACAATGGCGTAAGTTAGACTCACTTGTCACCATCCTCTGTTTTACGCTGACGAATATAAAGATATACAGTGTGCTTAGAAATATTCAATCGATCAGCAACACGATTAATCGCATCTTTAATGTCAAAAATACCTTTATCAAACAACTCCATCACTATCTGACGATTCTTGGCATTATTGGATACATTTTTATCAGCATTAATTTCTTCAATAGTACGCTCAACGGTTTGATCGACCAATTCATCAACATCACTGGCAAAGTTAACTTTTGATGCGGCCTGTTTGGCTTCATCAGTTGGCATAAACGATTGCAAAATTTGAGTAAATGGAACATCAAGATTGACGTTAATACATAACAAACCAATCACTTTATTATCACCATTACGAATGGCGATAGTGATTGATTTCATTAAATCACCGCCTTTAGCACGGGTGAAATATGCACGAGAAAAATTACGTTCTGAATTTTGAATATCACGTAACGAGCGTAATGCAAGATCGGTGATCGGTGATCCAACTTTACGACCGGTATTTTGACCATTGGCTATTTTAATTGCCGAGGTATTTAAATCAGCTAAGGAATGCAGAACAATTTCACAAAATGGCCCAATCAATGCGGCTAAGCCATCAACAACCGCTTCATATGCGCGCAGAATATTATTGTCGTGCTCAGAAAAAATTCGTCTGTCAACGATGTCACTATCAACAATTATCTCTGTTCCAAAATCATCTACTGAAATCACGATATCACCTTCCATTTTGCTGCTTATCTACAATGCGATCGCCCTGATCTATCACTACAAGCATTCAATATAATTGATAAAATTTAAAATCTTCTAAGTAAGTTTATCAGATTATTGAACAAAAAAGACCCGACATATGCCGGGCCTAGATCAACTGTTACGCTTTTTTGTCACTAAAACGTGACAAATTATTGTGTTTTAGTTGCTGTCGCTGCTGCTTTTACTGCTTCAACAGCAGGTTGCTTCGCTTGCTTATCGCCTTTAATGCTCAGTAACTCTACTTGGAAAACCAAAGTAGAGTTAGCAGGAATACTTGGATTAGCTTGCGCGCCATAAGCAAGTTGTGGCGGAATAACAAATTCAAACTTAGAACCAACAGGCATTAATTGTACGCCTTCAGTCCAGCCTGGAATCACTTGGTTTAGTGGGAACGTTGCTGGTTGATTACGCTGGTATGAGCTATCAAATACAGTACCGTCTGTTAGCATGCCTTTGTACTGTACTTCAACAGTATCAGTTGCTGCAGGTTTTGGACCGGTACCTTCTTTTTCAATTTTGTACATTAAACCAGATTTAGTGGTTACAACACCGGCTTCTTTGGCAAATTTAGCGCGGTACTCTTCACCAACTTTAATGTTCTTTTCAGCTTCAGCTTTTGCTTTTTGCTCAACAATTTTAGCAACACGCTGATCAAGTGATTGTAGTGCTTGTTGTGTTTGTTCTTGTGTCATGCGGCTCTTGCCTGCAAACACATCTTCAACACCTTGAAGTACATCTTGGCGATTAAGGTTTAGACCTAACTCTTTTTGTTGATCAAGGTTAGCTGATAAGTATTGCGCCAGTGATGCACCAATTGCATAAGCTGCTTTTTGATCTTCAGTTTTAAATTCAACTTTAGCTGCATCTGTTGTTGCAACTGCAGCAGAAGCGGTTGTTTGCTCAACTTTTGCAGGCTCAACAGGCTTGTTGGTGTCTGCTTTATTATCGTCCTGACAACCCACAGCAAGGAAGATTGTTGCTGCTAATACAGACATCTTTAAAATCGGCTTCATGTATTTCTCCATCAGTCATTGAGGCCACGCCTCACTTTTGCACTGTGCTTATTAGTATGAGTATGAAAACAAAATTATATCAATATACTACTACCAGTCTGATTAAGTAACTGTAAAAACTAGCACTGCAGTTATTTAATCAGATTCTTTTCTTTCATCTAGTTACCCTAAGCAAGCGGAACCAGAGCTTAATGTACAAGAAATTTTTGTCAGTTAGTCTATTTTTATCTAGTTTTGCCTTAAGCGGTTGTTTGTTGTTTGATTCAGAAATCGAACGTTGGCACTTAGCTCAACAAGGTAGTACCAGTTTTAGCCTTAGCCGTGATGGCCGTTTTGCTCTTGTTAGCACCAAGCTACAAGGTATCGTGCTATGGGATTTACAGCAAAACAAAAAGTTAGCAGATTTTGGTTCTCAAGATCAATATCACAATAGTGTGATAACAAGTCAAATATCAGATAACAATCGTTATGCAATCACCGCAACAACTCAAAATTTTGCAGTTTGGGATCTGGGATGGTCACAGGCCCGAGGTTTATGGTCAATTGATGATGCCGCTATTCAAGATGTTGCGATTGCCAATAATGGTACCGAGGTACTGCTGGCATTAACCAACGGTAAAGCACTGTTTATTGATTTGACTGATGGTCGCCGACTAGAATTTTTAGCTCATCGTGACAAAGTCAACAGTGTGGCCCTTTCTGCTAATGGCCATTATGCGCTTTCTGGTGGTAATAATAGCCATGCCTATTTATGGGACACTCGCAGTGGCCAAATAATCTATTCTTTCAAGCATAGCAGCCGTGTTAGCCAAGTTGCATTACAACGTGATGGAAAATTAGCTTTTTCCGCTGATAGCAACAATGATCACATTATTTGGGATTTAACCACTGGCAAAAAAATCACTCAATTAGCGGTGAAATTACGTCAATCGCCACTCTCAAGCGTACGCTTTTCAAATAATGGTCAATGGTTAGTAACAGGAAGTCCCACTCGTCGAGTTGAATTATGGCGTACTGATAATGGTAAAAATATCGGCTCTTGGCGTGCAGAAGTATTACCCGGGACTCGACCCGCCACAGCAGTGGTGTATGATGTCGCTATTAGCCCTACAGGTAATGTCGTCGCTGGCTCATCCGCTGGTTACGCTCAAGCCTGGTCAACCGACTGAAAGATATCCCATGAATGAGATACAACAACTGCAAAGCCGTCTTGATGAACTTGAGATGAAACTCGCTTTTCAAGAGCAAACCATTGATGAATTAAATGATGCGTTAACTAAGCAGCAATTCATGATTGATCGCATGGAAGTACAACTGAAGTTTATGGTCGGTAAAGTGAAAGGCATGCAAACCTCTAATATGGCTGATGAGTCAGAAGAAACACCACCACCGCATTATTAAGTCGAGGTTCGAAGTTCAGTAGAACAAAAATATCAAAAACAAAAAAGGAAGCCGAGGCTTCCTTTTTTTATATCGCGTTAAGCAATATTAGTGAGAACAGCCACAGCCGCCCTTCTCTTCGCCACCACAACAACCTTCGTCATCGTGATCGCCACAGCCGCCTTCGCCGCCACAACAACCGCCACCTTGGTGTAGGTGACCGTGCTCGATTTCTTCTTCAGTTGCAGCGCGTACAGCAACAACTTCAACGTCAAAACCCAGTGTTTGACCAGCTAGCATGTGGTTGCCATCAACAACAACTTCGTCGCCATCAACTTCAGTTACTTCTACAGGGATTGGACCTTGATCTGTATCAGCAAGGAAACGCATGCCAACCGTGATTTCATCAACACCTTGGAATACATTTGCAGGAACACGCTGAACCATTTCGTCCATGTGCTCACCGTAAGCTTCTTCAGGAGCAACTGTGATTTCAAACTTGTCGCCTGCCACGTGGCCTTCTAGCGCTTTTTCCAGACCAGGAATAAGGTTGTTATGACCGTGTAGGTAATCAAGAGGAGCTTCAACTGTTGATTGATCAACAACGATACCTTCTTCAGTTTTCACTTGGTAAGCTAAGCTTACTACTGTGTCTTTAGCGACTTTCATGTTAACTCCAAAATTTAAGCTTGGGGTGATAGTTTTTGTTCCCATATCATACAGGATAATACCATTGAGATGCCATTATCACATTAGTCTGGTTTAAAAATCCCTATCACTTGTTGTTTGGTGGTTGAAGACAGTTGTTCACTCTCTTTCACTGCTTGCGGTAAACGAGTATCAAGATGCTGGCATTTGACACATTCAATATGTTCAACATCATTGTGTTGCCACCAGCGTAAGGTATCTATAGCTTGGCAATGAGGACATATTGCTGCTGCAATAAATCGTTTTTTGATCATGCTCATCACTCCTTGATTAATCCCAACCTTGATGGCGTTGTTGCTCACCACGCATTTCACGATCAAAAATATCTTCAAGCTCTTTACGGGCTTCTTTTTGACGTGATGCTAAGTTAACCTCTTCGCTATGTTGAGGTAGCAGATCTCGTAATGCTTGAGTATCTATTTTACGAAAATGTGCTTGAGCACGATTCGCTTTATAGGGATGCATACCCAAAGATATGAGGGCTTGGCGACCTAAATCAAGGGCTCCTTCAAATGTTTCACGTGAAAAGCATTCAACCCCATGACTTAATAATTGATGCGCTTCAACGCGACTACGCGCTCGCGCCATTAATTTCAATTGCGGAAAATGTTGCTGGCACAGTGTTACCACCTCCATCACCTCAGTCGGATCATCGGTACAGATAATCAATGCTTCGGCATTATCAGCGCCTGCTGAACGTAATAAGTCAAGTTGGGTCGCATCACCATAATAGACTTTATAACCAAACTTACGTAAAAACTGAATTTGACTTGGATCGCGTTCTAAAACAGTTACCCTAATTTTATTAGCAAACAGTAACCGCCCAACCACCTGCCCAAAACGTCCAAAACCGGTAATAATCACTCGTGGTTGACGATCAATCACACTTGATGGCGGTTGCTGAACTTCTTCTGCTTTAAAACTACGTACATACCAGCGTTTTTGTAATTGTAAGATCAGCGGTGTAGTCATCATCGATAGGCTTACGACGACTAATAATAACGGTGCCAGTTCACCAACTAATAAACCACCTGTTTTAGCGGCGGTAAACAATACAAACGCAAACTCTCCACCTTGGCTTAAAATCGCCGCCATTTGACTACGAGATTTCGATTCGACACCAAATATACGGGCTAATAAATACAACACTCCCGCTTTAATCGTCACTAGTGCCACAACAACCGCTACAATTTGTAATGGGTACTGCCATAGCAATTCGAGGTTAACCGCCATGCCTACTGAGATAAAAAACAACCCCAGTAATAAGCCCTTAAAAGGTTCAATCGCTATTTCAAGCTCATGCCGATACTCACTTTCCGCCAATAAGACACCAGCAAGAAAAGCCCCTAACGCCATCGATAAGCCAAGCATTTGCATGATCAGTGCAATACCAACCACCAGTAATAAAGCAGCAACATTAAATAATTCTCGAACGCCACTCATCACTACATAACGAAACAAAGGTCGCAATAGGAAATGACCAGCAACCAAGAAGGTCACAATCCCTCCAAGCATCCATACACCATCGAGCCAAGTGCCGCTATTATTACCGACCAATAAAGGTAATAAGGCTAACATTGGGATCACCGCAATATCTTGAAATAACAATACCGCAAATCCTGATTGGCCGGTTTCGCTACCACTTAATTGCTGCTCCTCGATCACTCGTAATGCTATTGCTGTTGACGATAATGCCAGTCCCATTCCGATAACAACCGCATCACGCCAACTTAGATCAGGAAAAAATCGACTACAGCCTAATGCAATCGCCGTAATAACAATGCCAGTGATCACAACTTGGCTGCCACCCAAGCCTAAAATCGGTTTACGCATTTGCCATAACTTTTTAGGGTTAAGCTCTAAGCCAATTAAAAACAGTAACAGCACCACTCCGAACTCAGAAAAATGCAAAATCGCATCAACATCAGAAATTAATCCAAGTCCCCATGGTCCAATACCGATTCCAGCAATCAAATACCCTAATACCGAGCCAAGTCCCAACCGTTGCGCTAACGGTACCGCAATAATCGCTGCAGCTAAAAAGACCACCATCACCAACAAAAAATCATTATCCATGCTTCACTCCTGCGGCTAATGCTAATTGGGGTGCATGCTGATGCGGGTTAACTAGCCACTGTCGATAATGTGTTGCATGCTGTTGCCGCTCAGCTTCAGGGATCCGTCGCGCCCAATGCAGTACTAATGGCGATAACCATTGCATTCGGCAAAGATCAGCACACAATTCAAACGGTTTTAAAATATCATCGATACTGCAGCGGTTATAACCATCTGAACTATAAGCTTCCGCCGCACCGCCAGTGGTGATCACTGACCGCCAATATTTGCCCTCAGTTGCCTTACCTTCACCATGTGCAAAGCCTTTGCTTAGTACTCGATCAAGCCACTCTTTAAGTAATGATGGGCAAGAATACATATACAATGGGTGTTGAAAAATGATCACATCATGCGCAATCACTAATGCTCGTTCAGCAACTTCATCAATAAAAAAATCGGGATATGTAGCATACAAATCATGCACAGTGACATGCGATAAATGCTTTATTTCATTTAATAGAGCCTGATTAGCAACCGATTCTTGAGGATCTGGATGCGCAAAGATAATTAATATTTTCAAATCAGTCATATTGTCCTTTGCACGTCATTTAATAAGCCAAGTAACACTAATCAAACCATCACTAGCATCAATTGTTAAATATTATACATAATTGTTACTCAACATGGTGACTTAGTTGTAATTTCTATTTTAGGCCATCGTTCATCATCGCTATGCCAACATCGGGTTAACTTGGTGTCAGGTTAGCCACTGGTTCAAGTTTGAGTTAGACTCCCGAGCATGATTCCTGTTTAATTTTGTGGAGCGGGCACGTCCCCGGCGCTATCGATGATTATCTTTTCAGATATCCAACTTCTACGTGGTGGTAAAGTTCTACTTGAAAATGCCACCGCTACCATTAACCCAGGGGACAAAGTCGGTCTGGTGGGTAAAAATGGTTGTGGTAAATCTACTCTGTTTGCCTTACTCAAAAATGAACTTAGCTTAGATGGTGGTAATTATCAGTTTCCAAGTAATTGGGAATTAGCATGGGTTGCCCAAGAAACACCGGCGCTAGAACGTGCTGCAATTGAATATGTAATTGATGGCGATCGCGAATACCGCGAGCTTGAGCGTCAATTAATCGCAGCTGAACTTGCTGATGATGGTAATAAAGTTGCTGAGTTACACGGTAAAATAGATACTATTGGTGGCTACAGCATTAATGCTCGTGCCGCAGAACTATTGAATGGTTTAGGTTTTTCACAGCACCAAATGCAGTGGAACTTAACTCAGTTCTCTGGTGGTTGGCGGATGCGTTTAAACCTTGCCCAAGCATTGTTATGTCGCTCTGATCTGCTATTACTCGATGAACCAACCAACCACTTAGATCTTGATGCGGTAATGTGGCTAGAAAAATGGCTTCAAAGTTACCGTGGTACGTTAGTGCTGATCTCCCATGACCGTGATTTCCTAGATCCTGTCATCAATCGTATTATTCATGTTGAAAACCAAACCTTAAATAGTTACACCGGCAACTACTCATCTTTTGAAGTACAACGTGCAGAAAAACTGGTATTGCAGCAAGCGATGTTCCAAAAGCAGCAGAAACAAATGACCCATATGCAGTCATATATCGAGCGCTTTCGTTACAAAGCCAGCAAAGCACGCCAAGCACAGAGTCGAATTAAAGCGTTAGAACGGATGGAAAAAGTGCTCCCCGCACAGCTTGATAACCCATTTAGCTTTGAGTTCCGCGAGCCAAGCGCACTGCCTAATCCTATTTTAATGATGGATCATGTTGCTGCGGGTTATGATGATTTACTGATTTTAGAAAAGATCCGCTTAAATCTGGTGCCAGGTAGTCGTATCGGTCTACTGGGGCGTAATGGTGCCGGTAAATCAACCTTAATTAAAATGCTTGCTGGCGACTTACCTGCTAAAGCGGGTGATATGGCGTTCTCACAAGGGGTTAAAATTGGTTACTTTGCTCAACACCAATTAGAAACCTTGTATCTTGATGATACCCCTGTGCAGCACATGGCACGTATTGCACCTAATTCTACTGAACAACAACTGCGTGATTACTTAGGTAGTTTTGGTTTTATTGGTGATAAAGCGCTTGAGAAAGTAGGTCCATTTTCTGGTGGTGAAAAAGCACGCTTAGTATTAGCACTGATTGTATGGCAGCGCCCTAACCTATTGTTACTCGATGAACCGACTAACCACCTTGATTTAGATATGCGTCAAGCGCTGACCTTTGCATTGCAATCTTATGAGGGCGCGATGGTTATTGTTAGTCACGACCGTTACTTACTCCGCGCAACAACGGATGATTTGTATCTAGTTCATGATCGCCAAGTGGTGCCTTTTGATGGTGACTTAAACGATTACCACAAATGGCTAAGTGAGCAGCAACGTAATGAACGTCGTGAGCAACAGGCTGCCAAACCAGATACCAATAAAGACAACAGTGCTGCTTCACGTAAAGAACAAAAACGCTTAGATGCTGAGTTCCGTAAACAAACGGCACCAATACGTAAAGAAATAACTAAGCTTGAAAAGCAAATGGATAAGCTTAACGACATCATTACTGCAGCAGAAACGGCATTAAGTGATAGCACTATTTACGAGCCCGAAAACAAAGCGCAAATGAATGAGCAACTCAAACTTCAAGGCAATGCTAAAGCAGATCTTGAAGACATTGAAGTGGCGTGGATGGAACTGCAAGAACAATTAGAAGAGATGGAAAGTCAGCTTAACGCTGAGTGATCATTTAGCGCCGAAGTGATATTTTATTACTTCGGCGTTTTTATTTGAATCAAGGATAAACATGCAACCTTTCACTGCCGCGCTAGGATTAAAAAATCCGCATCTTCAAACCTTGCTACCTCGGTTTGTTCGCCGCCAGCCACTATTCACACCCGTAACTCAACGGCTGACCACATTCGATGATGACTTCCTCGATATAGCATGGACACAAACGCCTACTGACGATAGCAAACCATTAATGATCCTATTTCATGGTTTAGAAGGTAGCTTTGATAGTCCTTATGCCAATGGCCTGCTCCATGCAGCTAAACAACAAGGTTGGCTTGGGGTTATGATGCATTTTAGAGGCTGTAGTGGTGAGTTAAATCGTCAGCCAAGAGGCTATCACTCTGGAGAAATCAATGATGCCCGCTTTTTTATCACATGGCTGCGTGAGCAATTTCCACAGCGTCCATTGATTGCCGTCGGTGTATCACTCGGTGGTAATATGCTGATTAACTATCTTGCAAAATATGGTGATGATAGCGAGATTATCGCCGCTCAAGCAATTTCTCCACCGCTAAATTTAGCCTCATGTTCGGCACGTATTCAACAAGGCTTTTCTAAGGTTTATCAGCGCTATTTACTCAATTCAATGAAGCGTACTATGGCGAAAAAAATCACCCTTCACCAACATAAAATGCCGATTTCACATCAGCAATTAGAGGCCATTAATACGGTGTGGCAATTTGATCAGCACATTACTGCACCACTGCATGGTTTTATTGATGCCGATGATTATTATCAACGTTGTAGTGGCCTTACCCAGCTCAACCATATAACGACGCCACTGCGAATTATTCATGCTAAAGACGACCCTTTCATGACTGAATCGGTGATCCCTTCACAGCCTTTACCCAGTAATATTGACTACAACTTATATCAACAAGGTGGTCATGTTGGTTTTGTCAGTGGCTCTATTTTAAAACCGACCTTTTGGCTTGAACACACAGTGCCGGAATGGTTTCATCGCCAGTTACGACCATAGCTATTGAATGCAGCCAATACTGACCCAGTTTCTTTTCAGCCCATTTTAAGAATATACTGCGACTATTGTTTTATTAGTCATTTAAGAAGTTGTAATGATTATTCCTTGGCAAGACATTGCCCCAGAAACACTAACCAACCTTATTGAGCAATTTATTTTACGAGAAGGCACCGATTATGGTGAAGTCGAAATCAGCCTTAGCGATAAGGTGGCCTATGTTCGACGTCAACTACAAACAGGTGATGCGGTGATTGTTTTCTCTGAATTACATGAATCGGTCGATATTAAACTTCGCAGCCACATGTAAAAAAACGCATTATTTATTATCATAAAATTTCGCCCTCGCTAGCACTTTAACCACTAAAAACCGACATTTATGCAAACTTGTAGTAACATTTACTGCTGTGCAGTTTATATTCTTAACATGTAGTAATCACAACAAGGTGAATTATGTCGGTAAAACACCCTATTATTGCAGTCACTGGTTCATCAGGTGCGGGAACCACTACTACATCTGAAGCTTTTCGCAAAATGTTTAATATGATGGACATTAACGCTGCATGGCTAGAGGGTGATAGCTTCCACCGCTTTACACGCCCAGAAATGGACTGTGAAATTCGTAAAGCTAAAGAGCAAGGTCGTCACATCAGCTATTTCGGCGCTGAAGCCAATGACTTTGAGCAACTCGCGCACTTTTTCAAACAATACTCTCAAGATGGCAGTGGTAAGTTTCGCCGTTACTTACACACCTTTGATGAAGCGGTGCCTTATAATCAAATGCCCGGTACTTTCACTCCGTGGCAACAGCTCGCTGAAAATACGGATGTATTATTCTATGAGGGTCTACATGGAGGTGTCGTCGATGGCGATATCAATGTCGCTCAACATGTTGATTTACTTATTGGAATGGTGCCAATTGTTAATTTAGAATGGATTCAGAAGATTATTAGAGATACTCGCGATCGCGGTCATTCTCGTGAAGCAGTAATGGAATCAATTGTCCGCTCAATGGATGATTATCTTAATTATATCACCCCCCAGTTTTCTCGTACCCATATTAACTTTCAACGGGTACCTACTGTCGATACCTCCAACCCAGTCAGTGCCAAAGGAATTCCAAGTTTAGATGAAAGCTTTGTGGTGATCCGTTTTCGTGGTTTGAAAAACGTTGATTTCCCATATTTACTCTCAATGATCCAAGGCTCATTTATGTCGCGCCATAACACGCTGGTTGTCCCAGGGGGAAAAATGAGTTTTGCAATGGAATTAATTATGCGACCGTTACTGGAGCAATTAATTGAAAACGGCAAAATCGCCTAATGGTTGAACGTCGTGTTGATTAACGGCCACTGTAATCAGCAACCGTTAATGAGGATAGTGTTATGGCATAACAATTTCATAGCTATGGCTAAGTTCAACCCCTTTACCCAACATTAAACATACTGAACAATATTTTTCGAGAGAATCAGCAACCACTTGACTCACTTTGTCTGCATTTAAATTGTGGCCTGTCACCACAAAATGTAACTTAACAGCAGTAAATAGTCGTGGCGCTTGCTCACGACGCTCTGCTGAAATTTGTACTTCACAGCCAGTGATCTGCTGCTGTAGATCCTGTAGTCCACTCACAACATCAACCGAACTACACCCACCCGCAGCCATTAACACTAATTCCATTGGGCTTGGTGCTTTATCACCACCATTACCATCTAACACAATGCTATGTCCTGATGATGACTGACCCACAAAGGTCATATTTTCAACCCATTTTACGCGTGACTGCATTTTTATCTCCTTTAGCTATATTATTCAGATTTTAGCCCTATTTTTGTTGATAATACCATCAATGTAAACGCTATTTATGGCGTTTAATATTAATTTCGTTGCGTATTCAAATAGGCACAATTGGCCAATAAATCCACACTCTAACTATGCTATTAGTAACTAACTCACAACGATGTGATCATGTGCACACTTATCTCTCATAAATGAGTGAATCAGCTAGATCAATATCAAGAAAAAACCTAAAAAAAAGGATACACTCTTACAAAGTTCAAGTTAGCTTGCAGCCCAGCAGCTGAGTGAATAACCCTGCCATCAAACAGTTTTGTTGAGTTATCGTCACAGAACATATTGTTGGGCAACACATGCAGAGGAAGTTAGTAATATGGTTCCAGGTAAACCGCAGACAGATCCAACTTTAGAGTGGTTTCTTTCCCATTGTCACATTCACAAATATCCATCAAAGAGCACGTTAATTCACGCAGGTGAAAAAGCAGAAACTTTGTATTACATCGTGAAGGGTTCTGTTGCTGTATTAATCAAGGATGAAGAAGGTAAGGAGATGATCCTTTCTTACCTAAACCAGGGCGACTTTATTGGTGAACTCGGCTTGTTCGAAGAAGACCAAGAACGTACAGCTTGGGTTCGTGCAAAAAGCCCTTGTGAAGTTGCAGAGATTTCATTTAAGAAATTCCGTCAGTTAATTCAAGTTAACCCAGATATTCTAATGCGTCTATCTGCTCAAATGGCATGCCGCTTACAAGTGACAAGCCAAAAAGTAGGTGATCTTGCATTCCTTGATGTGACTGGTCGTATTGCACAGACACTACTTAATCTTGCAAAACAACCTGATGCAATGACACACCCTGATGGCATGCAAATTAAGATCACACGTCAAGAAATTGGCCAAATCGTAGGTTGCTCTCGCGAAACAGTGGGTCGTATATTGAAAATGCTGGAAGAGCAAAATCTTATTTCTGCTCACGGCAAAACAATTGTGGTTTACGGTACTCGCTAATTATTTAGTGTCGCCGTTATCACCGATGAAACCGCAGCTGATACCTGCGGTTTTTTTGATCTTAGCGTTTATCAATCGACATCGAAAATCAATCATTGATGGCGTTAATGTTTCTGTTAAATTTTAATTTATAATCGCATGCATTCATGCTACATTTCGATCACAAATGGATTTAACAATCAATGATGGTCAATATGGATATTGAACGCTTTTCAGCTAACAGTTACACCACCGTACCCGGCGTGTTAACAGGTCAGCCAACAACCATTGAAATGACAGGATTTAGTGATAGCCGTTGCTACCTTGAACAACAAACGGGATTACGTCGCTGCCCTGCTGATGAATCTGGGGTTTGGGCTTCACCGCTAGATAACTGATCACTTAAACAGCACTTGCCTAAGTGCTGTTTTATTATCATAGCTCTATCACCACCAACACCTACTCGCTATTGGTACTCTCAAAGATTTTATCCGCCGACGCCGTTACAAAGCCGCTATATAATTCACCATTAGGTTGTGGATAGCGTTTAGCAAACTCGTAAAATCCACCAGGGATGGAATGAACCCCATCTCTAAAGCTCACTCCAACCTCATCAGCCATGGTTGCTGATTGCTCTAACATTACTGTCGCATCACCTTTAATCTCACCACCAACCTGATTGATCACAAACTGGTTATGACGCAATAAATGATTAACTTGTTCTAAATCGGTAAATTGCTCAAGCTGATTAATACTGACCGTAAAATGATTAGCACCAAAGCCATGCGCTGCAACCCAAGCAGCATATTCACTTTCAGCAGCTAAGAATTGATAGCTTGTAAAATCCAGTTGCCATGGACGACCACTGTAGACGAAGTCGGGGTTGCGAAAATAGTCATCATCAACGTGATCTAACAAACCACGCACCATAAGTTGTAACTCTGCTGAACAGCTGCCTAATTGTAATTCACTAATAAAGACTTTGGGTAATAGAGGATCAGGATGCATAAAATATTCAGCATACAGTTTTTTAGTCTCAAAATGGTATTTCGCTTGTGGCTGATAACCTAAAGCAATAAATGGCGCGGCGACAACGGCTAAACTACACTTCGGTACCCCAAAGGTGCGCAGTGCAATATGATCATTTAACAACGCTACATCTTCGGTTAATAAGCGCTGTATTTGCACTGCTGATGGACATAAACGTTGACTATAATCATGCCATAAGCCATCAAAAAGTTGCGTAATCGATTCCATAATCTACCCGCTTATTTAAACCATCATCAGTGTATATATCTTAGTTCAAGCTCACGCCTGGCGCTAATTGAGACGGCAATTGTACTGATACATCTTCAACAGATGCCATTGGGTATGTACAATAGTCGGCGGCATAATAAGCACTTGGACGCAGGTTTCCAGATGCTCCCGGACCACCAAATGGTGCATCACCACTAGCACCAGTTAATGGTCGATTTCGATTCACAATTCCCGCTCTAATATGCTCAATAAAATACTGCCATTGCTGCTCATCTGTTGATATTAATCCTGCAGCTAATCCATAACGGGTTTGATTTGCACTGACCACTGCTTGGCTAAAGTCATCATAACGACTGACTTGTAATAACGGCCCAAAGTACTCTTCATCTGCAGGTTCACTAACGGCACTGACTTCAATAATCGCAGGGGTAACTATCGCACCCTGGCCACGTGTTGCTGCTAACAAGGCCATGCCACCAGCCGCGATTAATTGCTGCTGATTGTCCAGCAGCTGATCGGCAGCACTATTGGATATCAATGGCCCCATAAAAACTGCAGGCGTAGCAAATGGATCTCCCACTCTCAAGTGCGAGCTCACAGTTATCAAGCGCGTTAATAGCTCATCACCGGCTTTTCCTGCTGCAATATATAATCGTCTCGCACAGGTACAACGCTGTCCGGCACTTAAAAAAGCAGACTGAATAATGGTATACACCGCCGCATCAAGATCGCCATATTGTTGGCCAACAACCAGTGGATTATTACCACCCATTTCTAATGCCAGCATTTTTTGTGGCTGACCTGCAAATTGCTGATGCAAGAGATGCCCAGTATGAGCGCTGCCGGTAAACAGAACGCCATCCACGTCCGCAGCAGCTAAAGCAGCTCCTGTCGAGCGCCCTCCCTGAACTAAATTAATCACACCGGCGCTGATGCCTGCTTGCTGCCACAATTGACACATCAACTGTGCGGTGTTGGGTGTCAACTCCGAAGGTTTAAACACCACCGTATTTCCGGCCAATAGTGCCGGAATAATATGACCATTAGGTAAATGGGCTGGAAAATTATACGGTCCAAACACTGCCATAACCCCTAATGGACGGTGTCTTACCACCATGGTTGTTTGAGCCTGTTGACGTTGCCGAAAACCAGTACGTTCATGATAAGCTTGAAGCGACAACGCCACCTTGGCAATCATCGCTGCCACTTCAGTGGTGCTCTCCCATAACGGCTTACCCGTTTCTGCAGCAATAACACCTGCTAGCTGTGACTGATGCTGTTGCACTAATTGCCCAAAACGTTCGATGATCTGGACTCGATGATTAAGGGTAGTATTGCGCCAAGCTACAAACGCTACCTCTGCCGCAATAACCGCCGCTTCAACCTGTGCAGCCGTTGCTGCTTGGCCTTGCCAAACCACACTGCCATCATAAGGATTGAGTGATTGAAATTGTTCACCAGCACCGTCTAACCACTTATTATTGATCCATAAGCTCATGCGACTCTCCTATTATGATTGCGCGATTAACCGCACTTCATCACCGGTATCAACATTAAGTGCTGCAGCAACGTCTGCGGTCATCACCACTTGCCCTTGCGCATTGACTGCTAACGGTGCAGCAACCGCACGAAATTCTGCTAACTGACAATTAGAAACCAAATAACATCGCTCACTGGTGTGTTGACCTATTTCAACTCGGCATCGCTGTGAATGACGCACGGTTTCAATATTGCATACATCGCATTCAACACTAGGGCCGGCATCAAAGATGTCGACATAACCACGGCAGCAAAACCCTTCTTGTTGCAGTAGTTGTAATGCTGGACGTGTATTCACATGCACTTGACCAATCACTGCTTGTGCTTCTTTACTGAGTAAATTGACGTAAATCGGTAATTTCGGCATTAGATCAGCAATAAAGCCTTTGCGGCCAATGCCTGTCAGATAATCAGCATAAGTAAAATCAATCGAAAAGAAATGCTCTTTCAGCCATTGCCAAAACGGAGAATCCCCCTGCTCATCAGACACACCACGCATTTCAGCAAAAGCAACCTCAGCAAAGCGTTGCCGATGATCAGCCATCAATAAAAACCGCGATTTAGACAATAACCGCCCGTTAAGACCTTGACGCCATTCAGGTAATAGAAACAAGCTACACAGCTCAGTCTCACCGGTATATTGATTACCTAATGTCAGCACTTTAACGATGTTATGCACCCCTAACTGACGCGAGGCATGGGTAACGGTACTTAAATGGTAATTATAAAAAGGCACATCAAGCCCAACCGTTGCTTCAATCGCGGTTGTACCAACCACTTGATCAGTGTCGCTATCAACAGCGACTAACAGATAGCTTTCTTGTCCTGGCGAGGTAACGCGAGCATTAAAGCTGGCTTGTGAGTGTTGAATACGACCACGAAGTAAATCTTCATTGATAGGTAATGATGTAAAACCATGGCCAGAGGCTTCTGCACATTGCATCAGTGCAGGATAATCAGCGCGAGTAATAGGACGAATAATGAGCATCGCATTCCCTCCTAAATATAGGCAATGACGGCAGCCATTGCCTCGCTTAAAATCAGCATTAGAATAGGGCTATTGGTGCTAACTCACCCCAGAAATTACAATTTAATCATAGTTAACAATGGTAGTTATATAACGTTGCAATCGCCGCTTCTAAGCGTTGCATCCCTTCATCAATATCATTTTTCTCAATCACTAACGACGGCGTAAAGCGCACCACATCAGTACCAGCGACAAGTACCATTAGTCCCTCATTACCTGCAGCAACTAAAATATCTCGCGCCCGTCCTTGCCACTCTGGCGTTAATACCGCCCCTAGTAATAACCCTTTACCTCTAATTTCGCTAAAAATAGGATAACGGCTATTAATTTGCGTTAGCGCTTCACGAAACCACAATTCACGTTGCTTAACACCAGCTAAGACTGCAGGTTGACTGATTTCATCAACCACAGCTTCTGCAACAGCACACGCGAGCGGATTACCGCCATAGGTCGACCCATGTGTACCGACTTTTAGATGGCTGGCGAGAGAGGCGGTAGTTAACATTGCCGCGACCGGAAAGCCGCCACCTAATGACTTCGCGGTGGTCAAAATGTCAGGTGTCACTCCTAGGCCTTGATAAGCAAACAAATCTCCCGTACGACCGTTACCGGTTTGAACTTCATCAAAAATTAATAATGCCTGATGTTTATCACACAGTTGGCGTACTCGCTGCACAAACTCAAGGCTTGGGCTAATTACCCCTCCCTCACCTTGCAGCGGCTCCATCATTACTGCACAGGTTTTATCACCAATTAATGCCTCGATTGCCGCGACATCATTGTAAGGGATATGGGTTACGGCTTGTGGCTTAGGACCAAAGCCATCGGAATAACTACTTTGGCCACCAACAGTAACCGTAAAAAAGGTGCGGCCATGAAAGCCATGATTGAAGGCAATAATTTGATCTTTCTCAGCACTAAAATTATCAACCGCATAGCGACGGGCTAATTTCAATGCAGCTTCATTAGCTTCTGCGCCAGAGTTAGCCAAGAAGACTTTATCGGCAAAGGTTAATTGAGTCAGCTTATCCGCTAATCGCAATGCTGGCTCATTGGTCATGACATTACTTAAGTGCCACAACTGCTGTGCTTGTTCTGTTAATGCTGCCACCATTTTAGGATGGCAATGACCTAAACAACTGACTGCAATACCACCTGCAAAATCAATATACTCACGTTGCTGTTGATCCCACAGCCGTGAGCCTTGTCCACGAACAGGTATAATATCCATTGGCGAATAACAAGGTACCATCACCTCATCAAACAACGACCGTTGTAATTTATTTTCAGTTGCCATCACACTATCCCTCTGTGCTTTATACCTTATTATTAGTATTTACATTTTATTAACCTTTGCCAATAAAGACAGTAGTTTTTATTCAAACTAAGGTGTTAACCAATCAATACACCACAGATAGTTATGCAGTATTTGGGAAATATTATTAACCACCATTAATGACAGGCAGCCGTTCCCACTAGGAAACAATCATTCCTCAGCGCATAAAATTCCGCTATCACCAATAACGGTTTAATGATTAACAACAGCAAATCTGTAGTATTTATAAGATATTGAGACATCAACAACGAGGATAACAACAACAGTAACGTACTTATCACCAGCGTAATAAGTACGTAAAAATAGCAGTAATGGTGGAATTAACGCTGCAGAAAGTTAGCTAATAGCGCATGACCTTGCTCAGTCAAAATACTTTCAGGATGGAATTGCACTCCTTCAAGGGCTAAGGTTTTATGACGGATCCCCATAATTTCATCGATTTCACCGTTTAACTCTGTCCAAGCAGTGATCTCAAAACACTCTGGCAATGTCGTCGCTTTCACTACCAATGAATGATAGCGAGTAACGGTTAATGGGTTATTTAACCCTTTAAATACACCACAATCAGTATGGGTGATCGCCGAGGTTTTACCGTGCATGACTTGTCGAGCCCGCACCACATCACCACCAAATACTTGCGCTAATGATTGATGACCAAGGCACACTCCAAGAATCGGTAATTTACCGGCAAAATATTCAATCGCTTGTAATGAAATACCAGCCTCATTTGGCGTACAAGGACCTGGAGAGATAACTAAATGGGTCGGCGCTAACGCTTCAATTGCCGCAATATCAATCTCATCATTACGAATAACAACGACATCTGCGCCTAATTCACAAAAATATTGATAAAGGTTGTAAGTAAATGAATCGTAGTTATCAATAATTAACAACATACTACAACTAAGCTCTTATTGGTCACTGTCAGCAACAGTGATTAACTGGCGATAAAAAAGCAGAGCCTAAGCCCTGCTTTTTTTATAATGATAATGGCTAACACTTATGGGCGCGCAACAAAACCTACAGCATGGTAAGCTTGTTTCAACACTTCAGCAGCACGCGCTGATGCTTTATCAGCACCGGCTTTCATCACGCTATCAAGGTAAGCACGATCGCCACGAATGCGGTGATATTCAGCTTGTACTGGCTCTAGCATTGCCACTAACGCTTCACCAACATCTTTCTTAAATGGGCCGTACATTTCAACGCCAGCATACTGGGCTTCAATTTCAGCAAATGTTTTGCCAGTTGCAGCAGAATACAAACCCATTAGATTTGAAATACCCGCTTTTTGTTCAATATCATGGGCGATACGTGGTGGCATTTCTGCGTCGGTTTGGGCTTTATTAATTTTCTTTAGAATCGACTTAGGATCTTCTAATAATGTAATCACGTTCTTGCGATTATCATCTGACTTAGACATTTTCTTAGTCGCATCTTGTAAGCTCATAACCCGTGCACCAACCGTTGGAATATACGGTTCTGGTACTTGGAAGATTGGGCTTTCAGGTGTGCTGTAAAGATTATTAAAACGGGTTGCGATATCACGCGCTAATTCTAAATGTTGCTTTTGATCGCTACCAACAGGCACTTGATGGGCACCATATAATAAAATATCTGCCGCCATCAGTACTGGGTAGCCAAATAAACCCGCGTTAACATCATTGGCATGGCGCGCTGATTTGTCTTTAAATTGCGTCATACGGCTTAACTCACCCATTTGGGTGTAGCAATTTAATAACCAACCAAGCTGAGCATGTTCTGGTACATGAGACTGTACAAACAAGGTGCTTTTCTTAGGATCAACACCCACCGCTAAACAGATAGATAAAGCATCTAAGGTTGCTTCATGAAGTGCTTTAGGATCTTGTCGTACCGTAATGGCATGTAAATCAACCACACAATACTGACAATCATAATCATCCTGCATCTGTTCCCACTGACGCAGCGCACCAAGGTAGTTGCCGATACTCAATTCACCAGAAGGCTGTACGCCACTTAATACAATGGGTTTACTCATGATCAGGCTGTCCTGTTAATATCTTTAATTGTATTGACGAAAGGCACTAATAACACCGTTATCAGCACCTCAATTGTTGGTTTTTTTAGTGTACACCTTAATGTACTAGCAGCCTAGTTTAACCACATCAAGTAGTTGCTTGAAGTGATCGCAAACAACATCAGGCTCACTATCACTGATTGGCTGACCATAGTTATAACCATAAGTCAGTCCTAGTGAACGGCAATTTGCTGCTTTGGCTGCCAAAATATCATTACGCGAATCGCCGACCATCAATAGTTCAGCAGCGGCAATATGATGTTTTTCCATCAACCAATGTAATGCAAACGGATCCGGTTTTTTTAATGGAAAGGTATCGCCACCAATAACATCCACAAAATAATCACTCAAGCCGTGCTCTTCTAGCAAGTGAGGGACAAATTGTGATGGCTTATTGGTTACGATAGCCATCGCGACACCCGCTTGATGTAAGTTGGCTAAGGTGGTTTTTACATTTGCATACAAGGCACTTTTTTGATGACCACCAGCTGCATAATAGTGGTCAAACAGCTCACGGGCTTGACGATGCAAAGCAGGATCTAACTGTGGATCTACATCAATGCTACGACTTAACGCACGACCAATCAAAATATCAGCGCCATTGCCAATCCAAGTTGTTACTTGCTCAACCGTTACCCCTTCACGACCAAGATGACGCATGGTTAAATCAGCAGCATCGGCTAAATCTGGTACGCTATCAAGTAAGGTACCGTCTAAGTCAAACGCGATAAATTTTATATTCTCAATCACATTGCTAGCAATCATTAACACTTAGCCTCAGCTAACTGTACACGCATCTCATCAATCGCGACTTTATAATCAGGCTTATTAAAAATGGCAGAACCAGCAACAAACATATCAGCACCAGCTGCGGCAATTTCAGCAATATTATCAACGTTAACACCGCCATCAACTTCTAAACGAATGTCACGTCCTGAAGCATCAATACGCTGACGCACTTGGCGTAGTTTATCAAGTGTACTTGGAATAAATGATTGACCACCAAAGCCCGGATTAACTGACATGATCAAAATCATATCAACTTTATCCATAATATAATCAAGGTGATGTAATGGTGTTGCTGGATTAAATACCACCCCTGCTTTACAGCCATGTTCTTTGATTAATTGCAATGTGCGATCAATATGGTCTGTTGCTTCTACATGAAATGTGATCATGCTAGCGCCAGCTTTAGCAAAATCAGGAATAATACGATCGACAGGCTTTACCATTAAATGCACATCAATCGGAGCAGTAATACCGTAGTCGCGTAATGCTTTACAGATCGGCGCACCAAACGACAGGTTTGGCACAAAGTGATTATCCATAACATCAAAATGGATAACATCAGCACCTGCTGCTAAGACATTTGCGACATCTTCACCTAAACGGGCAAAATCAGCAGACAAAATAGATGGAGCGATCAAAAAGTCCTTCATGTTTAGCCTCTCTACACTAGCGATAAAAATAACAAGCTCGACCAACCAAGCCTGTAAACTGCTGCCAGTCTACCCGATCCCCTAAGTGTTGTCTTACTGGATTTATTTATTGCTGCAGTTAACCATAATTATCAATTCGGCTACCGATAGAGGAACTACAATCAACAAAGACTACAGCAGATATACAAAGGAAGGAGATGCATGCATTCACGCGCTAACGCAGTATGGAAAATTATAAAAAGTGTTTTAGCAGCATTATTTGGAGTGCAATCACAACAACAGCGTCGTCAAGACTTCAACCAGCAAAGTCCGTGGCCGTTTATCATTATTGGAGGGATGGTTATTGTTGGTTTAGTGGTCATTTTAATTGCCATTGCCCATCAGGCAACAGCAATATAAAGATTAGCTCTATTGGTTGTCGGTTGCTGCAGGAGTTTTAAATAATGCCAACAATTCATCGACTTTATTGCGGCCACCACCATTGCGACTAATAGTACGTTTAACCCGTACCACAGATAAATCGGCACCAGTATATAAACGGCGAGTTAATGGCGTATCATGATTAGAGATTAATACCGCAATATCACGCTCAGTCGCTGCTTTTTCTGCCACATTGGCCAAGGTTGCTTGATCATCTAAACTAAAGCCATTGCCTGAATAAGAGGTAAAGTTAGCCGTAGTCGATAATGGTGCATACGGTGGATCACAATAAATCACACTGCCTTTACGAGCACGTGAAAATGTCTGGCTATAGCCTTCACATACAAAAGTCGCACGCTTGGCTTTTTCTGAAAAGTAATACATCTCAGCTTCTGGAAAGTACGGTTTTTTGTACGAACCAAAGGGAACATTAAAACCGCCCTTTTTATTGTAACGGCACAAACCGTTAAAACCATGGCGATTTAAATAAAGAAAATAAATCGAACGCTGATAAGGATCAGTACTGTTATTAAACTCTTCTCGAATACTTAAATACGCGGCTTTAGTATTATATTCAGGCGAAAATAATCGGCGTACATCTTCAATGTATCGCTCAGGTTCTTGCTTGATAATATTATATAAATTAATCAGATCTGGATTGATATCGGCCAATAAGTAGTGCTCATAGTCGGTATTTAAAAATACCGAACCGGCCCCCACAAAGGGCTCAACCAATTTACGCGCAGGCGGTAGGTGTCGTTTGATATCCTCGACCAGAGAGTACTTACCTCCAGCCCATTTCAGGAATGCACGATGCTTTTTCATTAAGCTGACCCACCACCACTTACAAGAATGCCACGAAAGGTCGCGGATTGTACCTCATTTCCACCCAATGCTGATACCAATTAGCATAAATAACTATGATTAATGGCTTTATTTTAAGCGATCCATTTCTTGTTGAATATGTCGATAAGGTTTTAACCACGGTTTTAGCTGTTGCAATGTGGTCGACAGTTGACTTTTTGCGGTACGGGCTTGATCCGCTGTCGCATAATTACCTGTCACCACGATAAACCATGGCCGTTGATTGCGTTCGGTTTGGTAGATCATTGCCGTGGTCATATTATGGGTACTAATAAATTCTGCGGCAGCGGCAAGACTTTGAGTTGCTGCTAGTTGTAATGCGTAATGACTCGACTTTACTGCTGCTAATTTTTGCTGATCAGCGGCTAATTTAAGTGACCAATCAAGTGTAGACGTTGGAGCTGATGGTGTGGTTACAGCCGCAGATGGTACTGACGTATTTGTTATATCAGTTGCGGTGGCGGTTGGAGTAGAAACCGACGGCGAGGTGACCGATGACGCTTCTGTAGCTTCTGTAGCTTCTGTAGCTTCTGTAGCTTCTGTAGCTTCTGTAGCTTCTGTAGCTTCTGTAGCTTCTGTAGCTTCTGTAGCTTCTGTAGCTTCTGTAGCTTCTGTAGCGATAGGATGACCTTGCAAGCCTTGATCGTCAATCATAGCGTCAATTTGTTGCTCTGAAATAACAAGTCGCTCATGGGCGCTTTCATCTGTACGTCCAACCGTTAAACCTTGAGTATGCACTTGTGGCGGTAATGGCGCATCATCAAATGTTACCGTGGCAGTCACTGCCGGTATGGTCGTTGGCGCTTGAGTACTGGTTTCAGTGTGAGAACTAATGGTCATTAAACCATATCCTACAATCGCTACAGCGATTGCTGCTAATACTATCACTAGCGCTAACAATGGTTTTTTAGAAGCCTTGGAGGTCATATTCACACCTTCAGATTGGGGAAGATTATACAGCGCACCCGGCCGCGCAATAACAGTCAACAATCGCTGCTTTAGTGTTCGTCGAGAGGCCGTGGTTAAGTCATCATCAACAACTAACATTTCGGTAAATAAAACTGCTTCTTGATGGCTAAAATCATCAATATCTAACTCTAACGGAATAATACCAGAGCCATGACTAACCTGAGCTAAAGTCTGGTTTAACTCGCTGTGATTAGCAAATAATACAATATTAAGCTGTAGCTGGGGCTGTTGTTTTGCATACAGTGATAATGCCCATAATTCAGCAATAAAATTGGCACTCAATAAGTGTGCATCATCAATAACCACCATTAATTTCTGTGGCTGATGAGCTAATAAATGCTCAACACTTTGACATAACGAATCATGTTCGTTAAACATCGCATGGCTAACAAATTGCTGCAGTAATAAAGTTCGATGTTGAGCATCTGTTTGCCCAGGCTGACACATCAATAAAACGTGATGGCAGTCAGTGGCATAATGTTCAAGGAAAGAGTGTGCAAGCCAGGTTTTACCTGAGCCTTGGGCACCAGAAAGGTGAAGAAGGTGAGAGCCAAACCGAGTTATAAATCGAACTCGAGTCAGCAACTGGATCTGACTTTCCAGATCCAGATTTTTTGCTTTCGTCATGCTGGTCATCAATGTGCTACAACTTAGTGGCCAATAACATCCTGAAGCACATCAAAAGGTACATCAGCCACAACCTCAGCAGCACCAATTGCTGTTGGTAATACTAAGCGTAGCTGACCTGACAATACTTTTTTATCACGCATCATATGCTTAATAAAATCGTCAAAAACCATAGTTTCAGGCGCAACAACAGGCAAATTTGCTCGCTGATGTAACGTAATAATTCGCATCACATCGGCATCACTGATCAATCCCTGCTTTGCGGCAGTATGTGCTGCGAGAACTGTACCTGCTGACACCGCTTCGCCATGCAGCCAGTTACCATAGCCCATCTCTGCCTCAATAGCGTGACCAAAAGTATGGCCAAGATTGAGTAACGCCCTTACACCTGATTCTTTTTCATCGGCAGCAACAACATCAGCTTTAATCTGACAGCAACGGCTAATGGCGTAACATAACGCATCATTATCCAGTGCATGTAAGCGCTCAATGTTATTTTCTAACCAAACAAAAAAATCATAATCGGCAATAATGCCGTACTTGATAACTTCAGCCAACCCTGCAGCCAACTCACGTTGGGGTAATGTCTGCAAACAATGATTATCAATAATCACCGCTTTAGGTTGATAAAAAGCACCAATCATGTTTTTACCCAAACGGTGATTAACCGCAGTTTTTCCACCAACAGATGAATCAACTTGTGCTAACAATGTTGTCGGCACTTGAATAAAATCAACCCCTCGTTGGTAACTTGCAGCCGCAAAGCCAACAAGATCACCAATTACGCCGCCACCTAAAGCAACTAAAATCACATCACGACCATAATTACCTTCCAGTAAAAATGTCATGATGTGATTAAACGTATCGAGGGTTTTGTATTGTTCACCATCAGGCAGAGAAAGTAGTGCCACTTGGCACGATAATGAACTGATGGTAGCCATTACCTGATCCGCATATAGCGGAGCAATGGTGTCATTGCTGACCACAACTACTCGTTTACCTGCAGATATCGCAGATGCAAACAACGCCGAGTTGTCGAACAACTCGGCGCCAATTGAAATAGGGTAGCTTCTGTCATCTAGATTGACATTGATCCGTTCCATGGTCAGCTTCTCTTTTTAATTAATTAACGCTCTTCCAGCATCTTGATGATTTGGTTAGCAACTACTTTCGCACTTTGATCATCAGTACGAACAACGTAGTCAGCAACCTCTTCATACAATGGATTACGCTCTGCTGCTAATTCTTCAAGAACTTCACGAGGCGTGTCAGTTTGAAGTAATGGGCGTTTTTTATCACGTTGAGTACGAGCTAATTGCTTTTCAATAGTCGTCTCTAGATAAACAACGATACCACGAGCAGACAGGCGATTACGGTTCTCTTTATTAATAACAGAGCCGCCACCCGTTGCCAGAACAATACCTTGTTCTTGGGTTAGATCATCAATAACAGTTTCTTCGCGAACACGGAAGCCGTCTTCACCTTCAACATCAAACACCCAACTAATATCAGCGCCAGTACGTTCTTCGATTACAGTATCTGAATCAAAGAATTCCATATGCAGCTGTTGTGCAAGGTGTCTACCAATTGTGCTTTTGCCGGCACCCATAGGGCCAACCAAGAAAATATTTCGTTTTTCAGCCATTTTAGCAATTTACGCGCGGTTAATAAAACGACACCACCCGCAGGCTCTATTTAAATAAGCCCGAGGCGCCAAGTTCCTCACATATAATTCGTGATAAGACAGAAAATTATCTCAGGACTGACTACTATTTTGCAATAGCTAGTCGACATCAATCGATATTTTATTAAGCCTGTCTTACCCACAGAGGTTGCCATAATGGCTCACCAAAGGTCTGAGGTCAATCGTATTAAGCTCGTAAATATCCAGTTAACGGCTCAACAACACGCTTAACGCCTAACCTACAACTTGCTTTAACCATAAGAAATAAAACAGTTTTAATGCTTTCACACCCTGCTACAACATTGATTAGAGCCATTATCAGCAGGGTGATTCAGAAAGTGAAAAATTATTGCATCACGATTTTTGGTGTCACAAATATCAATAATTCACGTTTTCCAAGTTCTTCCATTTTATGCCTAAATAATGCACCAAGCACAGGAATATCACCTAGAATAGGCACCTTACGAACGCTATTGTTAATTTGATTTTGATAAATACCGCCTAATACGACCGTTTCACCATTATTAACTAGCACTTGAGTACCAATACGCTGAGTTTTAATTGCCACCGCTGTACCGACCCCTGTTGGCACTTCTTCACCTTTGCTGTCTTGGGTCACTTCTAAGTCTAATACCAATTTATTATCAGGTGTGATTTGTGGAGTCACCATCAAACTGAGTACCGCCTTCTTAAAATCAACCGATACTGCCCCACTTGATGACGCTTCTAGATATGGGATCTCAGTACCTTGTTCGATATAAGCGGTTTTTTTGTTGGTTGTCATCAGGCGCGGACTGGAAATGATTTCTGCTTTACGCTCTGACTGCAACGCCGACAATTCAAGATCTAATAGTACATTACCTAACTTTGCCACTTGAAATGCAATACTTGCAGCCCCTGCTTGAGTTGCACCTAAGTTAACATTAAGAAAATCATCAACAGTAGTGTCATCTAACAGACCTGAACTACCAAGGTTGCCTTCAATCGAACCGCCGATAGTGGTATCGCCATCAATACTTGATACCCCCCAACGTACGCCAAGCTCATCGATATTACCTTCATCAATGGTGACAATACGCGCTTCAATTTGAACCTGTTTTACGGGAATATCGAGTGCTAACACGATATCCTTAATGCTCGAGATACTTTCAGGTGTGTCTTTAATTATCAATGCGTTAGTTCGCTCATCAACATGCAATGAACCACGCTCAGATAACATTCCTACACCGTCACTTGAACCACTCAACAACTCAGATATATCCGTCGCTTTAGCGTAATTAATCTGAATCAATTCAGAACGTAAACTAGCCAATTCTTGTTGCTTACGTGCCGTTTCCATCACTTGATGTTCATTAGCTGCTAACTCGGCCTTTGGCGCGACCAATAACACTGAACCTCGAACCCGTTTATCTAATCCTTTAGCTTGTAGAATAATATCCAGCACTTGTGGCCACGGTACGTTGTCTAATCGCAGCGTAACATTACCGCTAACCGTATCAGCTACCACTAAGTTGAAATCGTTATAATCGGCAATAAGCTGTAAAACGTTACGCACTGGTATATCTTGAAAGTTAATCGAGATTGGCTTGCCTTTGTAAGAGACATTACCTTTAGTTGCGGTTGATGCTGCTTTAGGTTGCGCCCGTTTCGTTAACGTCACTTCAAGAGTATTGCCTCGAATACGATAATCGTAGTCATAGCCGCCGGTTAGATTAAATACAAACCGTGCTCCACGAGGAATATTACTCGTATCAATGCTATTTACGACAGTCGCGAAATCAACCACGTCAAGAGTATGAATTTGCTCATTGGTCAATTGAGTATCAAAAATATCCAATTGCAACTGCTTGCCTTGACGGCGAAAATCAACCAATGATTGTGGCTGCTTTAACTTGATACTTAATACAGCTCGGCCCTTACTATCACGGCGAAACTCAATATCTTGAACCTGATTGGTGATTCCACTCGTTGGCGCTGCAGTTACGCTGGTGATAGTAAACAGCCCCCAGCACATTAACCATACACTGACGAAAATCTGGCGGCTAAGCCCCCATGTATTCCCTTTCATAACTCATCCTTGATTAATGCTGAACTAAAGCCAGCTTTGCAGGCCGTGTTAGCCAACAACCTTTGCCATCGGGTAATGTTTCTTCTATTTCAATGAGTTTATCACTCACCTTTATTACTTTGCCGCGATTAAGCCCAACAAACTGCCCTGGCTTAATTCTGACTAATTCACCTTTTGGGGTATAAACCAACCCCCATAATTGACGTTGATGGCCAATTGCTCCTTTCATACTTAATTGTTCTAACGGAAACGTTTCTAATGCCGTTGGTTGATGACCGGTTTCTGGCTGCCAGCAACTAATGTCGGCTTGTTTGGCTAATAATATTTCTGGTTGGGGCCTTAAAAATGGCACTCGTTTACTGGTCATCACAAACGATTCAGCAACAAAAATATAAGGATCAGCTAGTGGCTTCACCTTGGCTTTAGCATGGGTATGTGTTTTGGCTATAAACTGCTCAACTGAATCGGTATTGGCCTGACACCCCATTAACCCAAACCCTAACGGTAACAGCCATAATAATGTTCTCATAGCATCCTCATTATTGCGGGGTTTTAAAACGGTAAGTGGTGGCTGATACCGTTAACGATAGCAACTCATCTAAGCCTTGGTGATCCACTCGCGCTAATGCCACATTGCGTAAATTAACAATTCGAGGCAATCTTGCAATGGCCTCAGAAAACTGGCCTATTTGTTGGTAAGACCCTGTTAGTTGCATGTTAAGTGGCAGCTCATAATAGAGATCATGCTCTATACGTGAAGCCCATTTAATCGATTGAAATATCAAACCATTTTTAACACCAATATCATTAATGCTCGCGAGTAAGCTTGCCAACTCCTGCTCTTCTGGTAATTGCTCAACCACTTCTTGATAGCGACGATTAAGTTCAACCACTTGTTCTTTAACCCGTGGCAATGCGGCAACTTGAGCTGCGCGGGTCACTAGTTGACTGCGTAAGGTGATTTCCTGCTGCTTTTGCTGCTCTAACGCTTCAGTTAACGGCGTTAACCAATACCAATAACCAAATGCCGATAGCAGTAACGTCACCACAAAAGCAACAAGACACTGTGGCAATAATGGCCACTCGGTGATTTCATCCAATTCTAATTCACGCCATTCAATCATTGATTTTCTCCATGATTGCAGTCGCTAAGATCTGCTTTTGTGGTTGGTTATTAATGATCGGTGCCGTTAAATCAAACGAAGCATTAAATTGTGACTTTTGCTTTTTATCACTGCTCTTAGTCGTCACCAATGAATGCATTTCAATATTGTTAAACCATGGTGATTGTTCTGCCTTACCAAGCAATGCTGCTAAGTGACCATTGGTATCGCCAAAACCATCAACCTTTACTCGCTGTGAGGCTAAATTAACACCATCAAGATACACACCAGCAGGCACCACTTCTGGTAATTGATTAAGTAACTGCGTCACTCGATTGCGCGATAACTGAATATCAGCAATCACTTTTAGCCGCATCTCAATCGCCTCACGCTGCTTATCCAACTTAGGTAAAAAAGCCAGTCGCTGTTCTAAACTGGCTAATTCTTGCTGCAGTTGATGATTACGGCTTTGTTGTTGGAGTTGCTGGCTTTCAATATATTCCGCAATCGCACCATTCCCTACAAAGGCCAGTACAACACTTGCGGCAAGCAAGCCGAGAAAACGTTGCTTATGCTGTTTACGCCGCTGCTCACGCCACGGCAATAAATTGAGTTTATCGATCATAATAACCCTCGCAATGCCAACCCGGTGGCAACAGCATACTGACTCGATATTGACTGCGGTAATTCAACTTTATTAGCACAACTAAAATGCTGAAAAGGGTTAACCCACACCACATCAAGACCAATCAATCGTTGTAGCAATGACACCGACACCACATCTTGCCCACCACCACACAGCCACAACCCTTTGATACCACTTCGTGGATGAGTAGAGTTATACAATTGAATTTGACGCTTTAATTGTTCGGCTAGCTGTTTTGTAAATTGCTCTGCATTATTACCAGCGACGGTACTAATGCCATCTTGAACATCTAACATACTAGTACCAAAACGAATTTCACGGTGATAAGCCGCGCTACCTTGTGGCTTCATACAAAACTCTGTATGCCGCTTACCAACATCTACCACCCCCCATTGATTATAATGGCTGCCCATCTCTGCCAAATGCTCAGCCAGCCATAATAAAGCATGGGTTTGTAATTCCATGATTTTAGGTTTGAACCCTAATTTCATCAGTGTATTAACTCGGTTATCGATGGTTTCTCTGCGCGAGGCAAACACTTGAAATGGTGTAGTTGCAACGGCATCACTAAAACGGTCACTATTTAGTGGAAAATAATCAAACCACAACTCTTCAACGGGAAACGGCGATGCTGCACCTAACGCTTGCACGATCGCGAACTCAGCCTCCTCCTCGCTAAGACTGGTACCTAATTGAACAACTTTGCTGATCACAGCACTATCGGGTAAGGCTAAGGTAACGGCTTTGGCTTGCCACGGTAATTGCTTTTTAATTTGACGCATTGCTGACAACAGTTCAGCATTATTCACGCTATGCTGATCGTTTATAACCGATTTAGTCAACTCAACTTCAACAAATGCAGCTAACTCAAACTGCTCTTTTTTTTGTTGCAGAACCACAGCTTTTATACTGTGATTGCCAATATCTACCCCAACACTTAATGGGTTCCGAAACATCCGTGTTATGCTCCCATGTGGCGAAAAAACAAACTATTTCGAATAAACACCATCAACGGCATTAATTAATTTTTTGTTATCTTTATACTTGAAGGTAAAAGATAATAGATAATGACCGCCAGAACGATGGCGTAACGGGAAATCTCAAGTGAAGTTCATAAAGCGATTACTAATACTTGCAATAATTTGCATCATTCTTGGAGTGGGTACAATTTTTGGTTTTTATTTATACCTAAAACCAGACCTACCTGATGTTGCTAAATTAAAAGATGTCGAGCTCCAAACACCGTTAAGGGTGTACAGTGCCGATGGCGAACTGATCTCGCAGTTTGGTGAGAAACGTCGTATACCATTAACACTTAAACAAATGCCACCACTATTGGTCGATGGTTTTATTGCGACCGAAGACAGTCGTTTTTATGAACATCATGGCGTTGATCCAATTGGTATTGCACGTGCAGCTTTTGTGATGCTAACCACAGGTCATGCGCGCCAAGGTGCTAGTACGATCACTCAGCAGCTGGCACGAAACTTTTTCCTCTCCAATAAAAAAACCTTCTCACGTAAAATTCGAGAAGCGTTTATTGCGATCCATATCGAGCAAATTTTAACGAAAGATCAAATTCTTGATCTGTACTTAAATAAAATTTACCTCGGCTATCGCGCTTATGGTGTAGGTGCTGCGGCACAAGTTTATTTTGGTAAAAGTGTTGACCAATTAACCTTAAGTGAAATGGCTGTTATTGCGGGCTTACCAAAAGCACCGTCAACTATGAACCCAATTTATTCGATTGATCGCGCCACAACACGTCGTAACGTAGTGTTAGATCGTATGTATAAAGAAGGTTACATCACTAAAGCGCAAATGGATCAAGCCCGTTCAGAGCCTATCGTTTCTCATTATCATGGTGCCGAAATTCAACTTTATGCACCGTATGTAGCAGAACGAGCACGGGCATGGATGGTTCATCGTTACGGTGAAGATGCTTACACTAAAGGCATGGATGTTTACACCACCATTAATGCTAAGTTACAGCATGCGGCACAGCAATCAGCGGTTGATAACCTCCTAAACTACGATGAACGTCATGGCTATCGTGGTCCAACAGCAGTGTTATGGAAGCCAGGACAAACGCCGCTTAATGCTAACCAAATTGTTGAAAAACTGAGTACTCAACCAACCTATGGTGAGTTAATTCCAGCAGTGGTTACTAAAGTTAATCAGCAAAGCGTAGTCGTTGTTACCAAGCAAGGTCTGACAGTAACGCTAAATTGGAATGGGATTAAATGGGCGCGTAAATACTTAACCGATAAGGCTCAAGGTCCTGCACCGACAACTGCGGCGCAAATTGTCACTGTTGGTCAACAAATTTGGGTGCAAAATAAAGCAACCACTGTCGCTGCAACAGCTGATACTGCCGCAGTAACAACTGATCACTGGGTGTTAAGCCAAGTGCCAGGAGCAAACACCTCATTTGTCGCCATGTCGCCAAATAATGGCGCAATCTTGGCAATGGTAGGTGGTTTTAATTACACCCAAAGTAAATTTAACCGTGCTACTCAATCAGTCCGTCAGGTTGGTTCAGGGATCAAGCCGTTTATTTACTCTGCCGCGATTCAAAAGGGGCTAACACTAGCCACTTTGATCAATGACGCACCAATCACTAAGTGGGACAAATGGCAAGGCACCGCATGGCGACCAAAAAATGCTGATGGTCGTTATGGTGGTCCAACACGTGCACGTATTGGTTTAGCACGTTCAATCAACGTAATGGCTATTCGTGTGTTAAGAATGGCTGGTTTAGATTACACCATTAACTATCTCACTCGCTTTGGCTTTAAACGTGCGGATCTTCCTCATGCAGAACCATTAGCACTAGGTGCGGGTAGCTTAACGCCACTAGAGTTAGCACAGGGTTACTCTGTATTTGCTAACGGTGGTTATGCGGTAACACCATTTTTAATCAATAAAGTTGATAATAATGATGGTGAGCTGATCTACACCGCCAATCCAAAAATTGTCTGTAATGATGTCTGTCAAAGTCAAAACCCACAGGCGAAAATGCAAGTTGCATTGGCAACAGCGGCTGAAAATGCACCAGCAGATCAAAAACCAGTAGCAGCTGTAACTGAGAAACCAACCTTAGCCCAACTTGAACAAGTGATCACACCACCACCAGTGCGCTATGCGCCAGAAGTGATCAGTGAGCAAAACGCTTTCCTTGTTCGTCAAATGTTAAATAGTAACATTTGGGGTGAACCTGGCCATCTTTACGGTACTGGCTTTAGAGCGCGTGTATTAGGTCGCCATGATATTGGTGGTAAAACAGGTACGACTAACGACTCAAAAGATGCTTGGTATACTGGCTTTGGCCCTAATATTGTTGCCACAACTTGGGTCGGTTTTGATGATCATCGTCATGCGCTAGGGCGTACCAGTTTTAATAAAAACTTAGGTAAAAACCAAATCACAGGTGGTGAATACGGCGGTAATGCAGCTCAACCTGCATGGATTAGTTTCATGCATGCTGCGCTGAAAAACACGCCAGAGCAGCCATTACAAATACCAGCAGATATCGTTAAAGTACGTATTGACCGTGCCACGGGTAAGCTTTCAGATCGTGATGATGCAAGCTCAATGTATGAGTACTTCATCAAAGGGACGGAACCAACCCAATCAGCAAGTCAGGTTAACTCAGAACAGAAATTTGATGCCGAAACAGCAGAAGAATTATTCTAACTGTTCTCCCTAAATAAAAAAGAGCGCTAATTAGCGCTCTTTTTTTTAAGTGAAATTTCACAGCCAGCTTACCATCAATGGCTATTTTTGAACGTGATTAGCAAAGATCTGTGGCATTTTAGATTTAATCACTGCTGCTAGTTTTTCATAACGCGACTTCAGCGGTGAACCCGGACGGTAAGCTAACGTAATCAATCGCGTCGGTTGTGGATGCTCAGCAGTGATATAGCACACTCCATCTCGACAATGCTCTTTCGGCGTTGCTAGTTGTGGCAACAGCGTAATTCCACTGCCCGCTGCAACCATGTTACGTAGTGTTTCAAGGCTGGTTGCTTTAAAACGGCCATCATCGCGCGCGCCAGCAGCAAAACAAAAACCTAATGCTTGATTACGTAAACAATGACCATCTTCAAGCATTAACAGAGTTTCACCATGTAATCGCGACATATCAATTTCTTTGTCATGTGCCCATTGATGCGTTTCAGGCACTGCAAGCATCATAGGTTCGTCATACAGGGGCAATTCAATGAACGGCTCACTTTCTTTTACTGCCGCTAAAATCATACAGTCTAATTTACCCTCTTCAAGCTGTTGAACCAGCTGATGGGTTTGCGCTTCATGTAAAAACAGCTCTAAATCAGGGAAGGCTTCTTTTAGGGTTGGAATAATTTGTGGTAATAAATACGGACCGACAGTCGGAATAAAACCAATATGTAATGGCCCAGCCATGCTTTCTCCTTGTAAACTAGCAAGTTCGGTCAATATTTTGACCTCAAGCAACACTTTCTGAGCTTGGGCGACTAAACTCAATCCCGCATCGGTAAAAAGAACACGACGACTGGTTCGTTCCAACAGCGATACTCCCAGCTCATCTTCTAATTTACGAATTTGACCACTGAGAGTAGGCTGACTGACATAACATGCTTCAGCTGCTTTACGAAAATGTTTATGCTCAGAGAGAGCGACAAGGTACTCAAGATCTCGAATATTCATAGCTGTAGGTTACCAATAGGAATTAACTATCAAAACCATAGCAGTAAACGATTAGAACTATCAAGAGTAAAGTCGTATAATTTCTTCATTACATAGAGAGCATGTTTTTACGAAGCTCCGATTGCAGTAAATTAATTGGTATTTATTTTTAAGGAATCACATTATGTTCGCATCTAAAGAAGGTCAGCCAGTTCCTCAAGTTACTTTTCACACTCGTCAAGGTGATCAGTGGGTAGACGTAACAACTAACGAGTTATTTGCTAATAAAACTGTGGTTGTATTTAGCCTGCCTGGCGCATTTACACCAACATGTTCTTCAAGCCACCTACCGCGTTATAACGAGTTAGCATCTGTATTTGCAGATAACGGCGTTGACGACATTCTATGTGTATCGGTTAACGATACGTTCGTAATGAATGCATGGAAAGCAGATCAAGAAGCAGAAAACATTACCTTCATTCCAGATGGTAACGGTGAATTCACTAATGGCATGGGCATGCTAGTTGAAAAAGATGACCTTGGCTTTGGTGCACGTTCATGGCGTTACAGCATGCTAGTGAAAAATGGCATTGTTGAGAAAATGTTTATTGAAAACGAAGAACCAGGCGACCCGTTCAAAGTATCTGATGCAGATACAATGTTGAACTACATTGCACCTGAGCAAAAGCTACAAGAGTCAATTACTGTCTTCTCTAAGCCAGGTTGTCCTTTCTGTGTTAAAGCAAAACAGAATCTGATCGACAAAGGTCTACAGTATGAAGAAATTATTCTAGGTAAAGATGCGACTACCGTTTCTTTACGTGCAATTACTGGTCGCAGTACTGTTCCTCAAGTATTTATTGGCGGTAAACACATTGGTGGTAGCGAAGAGTTAGAAATTTTCTTAGGCTAATCTTTCGATACTAATACCTAAATTAAAGCCCTCACTTCAGCTTGAAGTGAGGGCTTTTTATTTGCAATCAAGAGCTACAATAACAATCAATTAGGCAACATTGACCGTTGCAATACGTTGCGCTTGATCGAGCCATACTTCTAATGCAACCTCATCACAAGCATGCTGACGCGGGCAACGGTCACAATCTTTCATTACTTTTTCAGGCAGTAATGCTTTTGATGTTGGCGTAAAGCCACGCTTCATAAAAAACTCTGGCACACGGGTTAACACAAACACTTTTTTAATCGCCATTTGTGCTGCTTTCTCAAGCAAATGATCAACGATCGCTTTGCCCTGCCCTTGCTGTTGCCAGCCAGCTTCAACCCCTAACGAGCGAATTTCTGCTAAACCGGAATCATAAACATACAATGACGCACATCCAGTAACCACGCCATGGTTTTCAGCCACTGCAAATGAGCCAATATCACGCACTAATTCATTACGATTACGCGGTAAATTTTCACCAAGTCCAGCCCAATACACCACCATGCCTTCAATGGCATCGAGATCTGTTAGCCTTGCGCCACGCACTTTGACATCTGGCGAATAACGCTTATCAAGCCGCTTTTCTGCCTGCCCAATCGCGTAATCTACTTGATTGGGTGCCACACCACCAAGCGCACAACGTTTATCTAAACAGGATTCAATGGTGAGGATCGGATAAACATCAGCATCAATAACCTCTGAAAATTGTTTCATTTCATCAAGCGATAACTGCTCTAACGCGCAACCTTTAGCAATTGCCGCCACCACAGCGACACCAACAATATGGTGTGCTTCACGAAAAGGGATCCCTTTAGCAACTAAGTAATCAGCTAATTCGGTTGCATTAGAATAGCCTTGCATCGCCGCTTCCAGAGTACGATCTTGATTAACCTTGATCCCATCAAAACACAACGCAGCCATTTCCATGCAATCATGCCAGCTATCTAGCGCATCAAATAGCCCTTCTTTGTCTTCTTGCATATCTTTGTTATAAGCTAGCGGTAACGCTTTCACCGTCATCATCATCGCGGTCATGGCACCATAAACACGACCACATTTACCACGAATCAATTCAAGTGCATCTGGGTTTTTCTTCTGTGGCATTAACGATGAGCCAGACGTCACCGCATCATCCAATTCAATAAAGTTGGATTCACCTGAGTTATAGAAAATTAAATCTTCTGCCATTCGTGATAAATGCAGCATTGAAATCGAGGCGGTTGATAATAATTCCATCACATGATCACGATCAGATACAGAATCAAGGCTATTACGGGTTGCGCGCTGAAAACCAAGACTATGCGCTAACACTTCACGATCAATCGGATAAGCGGTACCCGCCAATGCGCCAGAGCCTAATGGACAAGTATCTAACCTTGCCATAGCATCATTTAGACGCGAATGATCACGCTCTAACATTTCAACATACGCTAAACACCAATGAGCAAATGTCACTGGTTGCGCCCGTTGTAAATGAGTATAACCAGGAAGCACTGTTGCTTGATGCTGACGAGCGACGGTTACTAATTGCTGCTGCAGCTTATCGAGCATTAATAATAATTGCTGCCCTTGTTGACGACACCAGAGTTTAAGATCGGTTGCTACTTGATCATTCCGTGAACGACCTGTATGGAGCTTTTTGCCCAAATCTCCGACTTTAGCAATCAGTTGTTGCTCAACCCAGCTATGAATATCTTCAGCATCAGAAGTCAATATCTGCTCAGGATCTTCCATCACAGCTAACTTGAGTTCATTTAACGCTAACTCAAGTTGCTGTTGCTCTTGTTCAGTCAGTACATTCACTTGGCGCAGGGCTTTTGACCAAGCTATTGAACCGACAATATCTTGCTCTGCGAGTCGATAGTCAAAACGCAGCGAATCATTAAATTGTTTGAATCTGATGTCAGCTGCCTGACTAAACCGTCCGCCCCATAATGCCATGGTGAATCTCCTTTACTGCCTAACTCTAATAATATAAATACGCATAACGTAGCAGCGAGTATGACACTCGCTGCGATACAGAAATTATCTTAAATGACTTATTTTTGATTGTTCAGCGCACGAATTCGACTCGCCAGAGAGTACAAACGAATAAAGCCACCCGCATGACTGTGATCATAAACATCATCTTCACCAAAAGTAGCAAACTCTTCTGAATACAAACTATTAAGTGAACGCTTCTGAGTCACGGTTGCTTGACCTTTATAAAGCTGGATCACCACTTCACCAGTCACATCTTGGGCTAGCGTATCAGCGGCAGCTAATAATGATTGGCATAATGGCGTAAACCAACGACCATCATAAATAAGGTGTGAAGCTTTAAGACCAAGAGTTTGGCGGAACTCAAATGACTCTTTATCGAGCACTAATTGCTCAACCGCACGCAGAGCTTCCATCATAATGGTGCCACCTGGAGTTTCATAACAACCACGCGACTTAATACCTACTAACCGATTTTCAACAATATCAATCCGTCCTACACCGTGCTCAGCCCCTTTTTCATTGAGGTAATTTAGCGCGTTATAGGGTGTCATTGGCTCACCATCAACCGCAACCACTTCGCCTTTTTCAACTAAAATAGACACTGTTTCTGCTGTATCAGGCGCTTGTTGTGGATCTTTAGTCCATACCCAACATAAATCGTTAGGAGCATTCCAAGTATCTTCTAATACACCGCCTTCGGTTGATACATGCCATGCATTAGCATCACGTGAGTAAATTTTTTCCAATGAGGCGGTACAAGGAATATTACGCTCAGCCAAGTAATCAAGTAGAGCCTCACGACTACGTAAATCCCACTCACGCCACGGTGCAATCACAGTAAGTTGTGGTGCTAGAGCAGCAAATGCTCCCTCAAAACGGACTTGATCATTACCTTTACCGGTACAACCGTGGCATAGAGCATCGGCCCCAACTTCTAATGCACATTCAACCTGTGCCTTAGCGATAATTGGGCGTGCCATTGAGGTACCTAGCAAATATTTACCTTCGTAAATCGCACCCGTTTTCAGAGATGGATAAATATAATCTTTGACCATCTCTTCTTTTAAGTCAGCGATGTAACATGACGATGCACCTGATGCGATGGCTTTTTCTTCAATGCCAATCAGCTCTTCTTCACCCTGACCGACATCTGCCACAAAGGCGACCACTTCACAGTCATAATTTTCTTTCAGCCACGGAATAATGGCTGATGTATCTAAACCACCTGAATAGGCTAATACCACTTTATTAATCTTACTCATCTGCTGCACTCCTTTCAGCCTTGTCGCGGTCATCCCGTTGAGGCACATTTCCAAAAATAATAATCAGTCTTCATCAATAGCGTATTAAGGGGTAAATTTAGTACCAATACTGTTGCCCGCTAATAACGCATTAAGTTTTTCAGGGTAACGCCAACTTGCGACCTCAATCGCGCGTCCTAATGCCTTGGCTGCTGAAAATGCGGCGCGAACTTTAACGATCATGCCATCGGTGATCACCGCTTGAGTTATTAACGCTTCCGCTTCTGTCTCTGTCAGTTGGTGAATTAAATTACCTTTACCATCAAGCACACCACTCACATCCGATAACAGCACTAACTCACCATCTACGGCTGCGGCCACTGCTACTGCCGCTTGATCTGCATTTACATTCATCATGTTACCGTTATCATCGAGCCCGATTGAACTGATGATCGGCACAAAACCAAGTTGCATCATTTGAATGACTAAACTGCCGTTATTAGGCTCAGCATGGCCAACAGCACCTAACTCAGGATCTAATTGGCTAACACTGCATAATCCACCATCGGCTAAACTTAGCCCAACAGCAGCCACACCCGCTTTTAATGCTTGGCCCTGCAACATTTTATTGGCTGTACCGGCTAATGCGCCGGTGATTAAACCAATTTGATCAGCCGGTGTTACTCGTAAACCTTGCTTTTTTATGGTCGGTAATTGCAACTTTGCCAGTAACTCATCCACCAAATAGCCACCGCCGTGAACAAATAAAATCGGTCGCTGACAACTGGCTTGATAAGTATTAATCGTGGAAAACAACCGCTTCAAGGTCACGTTGCACTCCAATGCTGCGCCACCTAATTTAATCACTAAAGGAACTTGGTTCATGGTATTACTCCTACACCAATGCGGTTAATTGAGGAAAGCCGTTACGAATATTTATGCACTGCATTGCTTGAGATGAAGCACCTTTTAATAAATTATCAATCGCTGCGGTTAAAATAATATGCTCACCTTGTACCTGCCAACCGATATCACAGAAACAACTACCAACAACATTATCAAGTTGAGCAGTATTATTTTTAAGTAACCGTACCGCATGTTGATCAGTGGCATTTGAATATGCAGCTTCCATTGCTGCAGTAACATCATCCGCAGTCACTCCTGAGGCTAATTTAGCAGTAATAGTAGCTAAAATTCCGCGCTTAAAATTACCAAGATGAGGTGTAAAAATGACATCGCAATTGAGGTGATGAGAAATTTCTGGTTGATGACGATGAGTAAACAAACCATAGGCTTGTAAACTGACTTCACAAAAACTATTGGTCATAGACGCTTTACGACCTGCGCCAGAAACGCCACTAACAGCATTAATCACTGGCCACTGCTGACAATCAAGTAACCCCGCAACCACTAATGGTTTTAATGCCAGTTGTGATGCGGTTGGATAACATCCAGGAACCGCAATTAATTGTGCCTGAGCAATATCAGCTTGGTTCCATTCAGCTAAACCATAAGCTGCATTATCTAACCACTGACCGTATTGATGTTCAAAACCATAATATTGCTGATAAAACCCATCAGCTTTAACTCTAAACGCACCCGATAGATCAAACACCTGACAACCGGCATCAAGAAATTCAGCAGCAATATCATGACTCACTTCATGGGCGGTGGCTAACAACACAATATCTGCAGCTGCTGCGGTAGTTTTAAGATCGGTTAACGGTTGTAACGGTAAATCAACGATTCCTTTTAGCTGACCATGGAGTTCACTTAGCGGTTTATTTGCATCAAGACTGGTTGCTGATACATACAAACCCGTAAGTATTAACTGTGGATGGCGACTCACCATTTTTGCTAATTCTGCACCGGTGTAACCACTGGCGCCAATAATGACAGTGTTTAACATTGCTAATTCCATCTGTAGTGATTGTCTATAAACCGTCATTAAAAAGTTGAGACTATGCTCTAAAAAATATTAACGTTATAACGGTAAATAAAGGAGTGCTGTCACCAGCGAAGAACAGGCGCGTAAAGCACCGTAGGCAAAAGGTTAGCGTCGTCGAAGGGAGATAATGAGAGATGTTGGTGTATGATTCATGATAATAACTTCCTGCATTTAACTATTTACCCTGAGCGTTCCTTGCTCAAAGACACAATAAACAACCGCTGTCGATTATTCATTAATCTGAATTAATATGTTTACTGGTTAATTAACGTACTGTCAATAGAATAACAATAAAAAAATATTTTTTATTATCCTTCCATTAACGTTTACGACATTTAACCATAACATAGTTAAACGCTTTAAGTGCTTTTTTTTACTCTATCTGCTTAATAACAAACAAAAATGTGCACTAACAATGCCAATAATGAAACAAAATTACAAAATACAATCAATTATATGACTAAAATCAATATCGACAGTTTTTATTGGCGATAAATGTAATCTCTGTTGACCTGTTACTAGATTCGCGGCTAGATTGTGGGGTAAAGGTTAAATTGGATGTAACAAAATTACGGAATGGATACGATATGAACGAGAAATACAGCGCACTAACGAGTAATGTCAGTATGCTTGGTCATTTGCTAGGCAATACAATTAAAACAGCCTGCGGTGATGAGCTATTTGAAAAAGTTGAAACTATTCGTAAACTTTCTAAATCAGCGGGCACCGGTAATCAAGACGATCGTGAAAAACTGATTGATGAATTACAAACACTTCCCGATGATCAATTACTTCCTGTGGCTCGCGCATTTAGTCAATTCCTTAATCTCACCAATATTGCAGAGCAATACCATACTATTTCACGCCAATGCGAAACTACCTTATGTAGCCCGGGTGCGCTTGATGAGTTATTCACTAAATTAGTAGAAAATGACGTTAATCCAGCCGACTCTTTAGCTGCCATTAATGAATTAAATATTGATTTGGTGTTAACGGCTCACCCAACTGAAATCGCTCGTCGTACCATGATCCATAAACTGGTACAGATTAATAAGTGTTTATCACAATTAGAGTTAAGTGAGTTATCAACCGCAGAACGTGATCGGGTTGAACAACGACTAGAACAACTAATTGCTCAAGCATGGCACTCAGATGTTATTCGCCAACAACGTCCAACCCCACTTGATGAAGCCAAATGGGGTTATGCTGTCGTTGAGAATTCACTATGGCAAGCCGTGCCTGAATTCGTGCGTTTATTTGATGAAAAACTACAGCAGCATTTAGGCCAAAAACTCCCGCTTGATGCAACACCTGTTACCTTCTCATCATGGATGGGCGGTGACCGCGATGGTAACCCATTTGTTACCTCAAATATTACTCGTGAAGTATTACGCCTTTCTCGTTGGAAAGCGGCAGAGCTTTATCTTGGTGATGTGCAAGAGCTGATCAATGAATTATCAATGATTCAATGTAATGATCAAGTTCGAGAACTTGCTGGCGAAGAACATGAACCTTACCGTGCAATTTTAAAGCAATTACGCACCAAGCTAATTACGACCCGTGACAGTTTAGAAGCACAAATTAACGGTCAAGCGCCACTTTCTAATAACATTATTGATGATGTCGCTGAGCTATGGGATCCGCTATTTGCGTGTTACCAATCATTGCACCAATGTGGCATGGCAATCATTGCCGATGGCTTACTACTTGATACACTACGTCGCGTAAAATGCTTTGGCGTTCACTTAGTGCGTCTTGATATTCGTCAGGAAAGTACGCGTCACGAGAATGTTATTTCAGAGCTAACTCGCCACCTTGGTTTAGGCGATTACAGTCAATGGTGTGAACAAGATAAAATTGCGTTCTTAGTCCGTGAACTTTCATCGAAACGCCCATTACTACCACGTAATTGGGAGCCGTCGGCGGAAGTAAAAGAAGTTATTGAAACCTGTAAAGCAATTGCCGAGCAACCGCGTGAAGCACTAGGTGCTTATGTAATTTCAATGGCGCGTACTGCTTCTGATGTTTTAGCGGTTCACCTATTACTGCAAGAAGCGGGTTGCCCATTCCGTATGGATGTATGTCCATTATTTGAAACATTAGACGACTTAAATAATGGTGCTGATGTTATTGAGCAATTGCTTAACATTGATTGGTATCGTGGCTTTATTCAAAACCACCAGATGGTGATGATTGGCTATTCTGACTCAGCCAAAGATGCTGGTGTAATGTCAGCCGGTTGGGCGCAATATAGCGCGATGGAAAAACTGGTTACTGTGTGTGAACAAGCTGATGTTGAAATCACCTTGTTCCATGGCCGTGGTGGTAGTATTGGCCGTGGTGGTGCACCTGCACACGCAGCATTATTATCGCAACCGCCACGCAGTCTAAAAGGTGGTTTACGAGTCACCGAGCAAGGTGAAATGATTCGCTTCAAATTAGGTTTACCTGAAGTGGCGATTAATAGCCTCAGTCTTTATGCCAGTGCCACCTTAGAAGCAAACTTATTACCGCCACCAGCACCGAAACAAGAATGGCGTCATGTGATGGACGAACTGTCGAGCGTATCGTGTGAGTCATATCGTAACGTTGTGCGTAATAACCCCGATTTTGTACCATATTTCCGTGCTGCAACACCTGAATTAGAACTAGGAAAACTGCCACTAGGTTCGCGTCCAGCAAAACGTAACCCTAATGGTGGCGTTGAAAGTCTACGTGCAATTCCATGGATTTTTGCATGGAGTCAAAACCGCCTATTGCTACCTGCATGGCTAGGTGCTGGTGAAGCGATTCAATATTCAATCGATAATGGCCATGCATCATTATTAGAAGATATGTGCCGTGAATGGCCATTTTTCTCAACCCGTTTGGGCATGCTAGAAATGGTATACAGCAAAACTAACCTTGGCATTGCAGAATATTATGACCAACGCTTAACTAACGAAGCATTATGGCCATTAGGTAAACAGTTACGCTCGCAATTACTGCAAGATATTAAAGCGGTACTTACTGTAGAAAATAATGACCACTTGATGCAACAAGACCCATGGGGTGCTGAATCTATTCGCCTCCGTAATATTTATGTTGAGCCACTTAATATGCTGCAGGCTGAATTACTTTACCGTACTCGTCAGCAAGAAGAATTACCCAAAGAGCTTGAAGAAGCATTGATGGTAACAATTGCAGGTATTGCAACAGGTATGCGTAATACTGGTTAATCAAGTTATTATCGTAATAAGGCTATCTTTTGATAGCCTTTTTTTTATGTGGTTATTTATAATTTTGTTAAAAAATATCGCAAAGTCTCATTTTTGATACAGCACTATATTGCTTATACAGTCTAAGATAGAAATGCTCAATATGATAAAAAATGAATAGATTTCAATCAGGTTGTTATTTTTTAGGGCTAAATTAACTTAGTGTAAGCTCACAAGATAATAAATTGAAACGCCTCAGTAACAGATAATTCAACTAGAAGTATCGATATTGAGTCAATTAATGATATTCTATGCGACCACAATTAGGCAGTGCAATAGCACGATTATAAATTAAAAACGTCATTTTGAAGCGTTACATAATCTAAGCCCTATTGTGTTTTTATTTTATATATTTAACGGATAGAAGAGATGTCACTACCACATGTAATTTTAACAGTGCTTAGCACTCGCGAAGCAACGGGTTATGATATAACCAAAGAATTCTCACACAGTATTGGTTATTTTTGGAAAGCGAGCCACCAGCAGGTGTATCGTGAACTCAATAAAATGGCAACCAACGACCAAGTAACCTGTCGTCTTGAGCCTCAAGACGGTAAACCTGATCGTAAAGTATATTCGATTACTGATCTTGGCCGACAAGCATTATTTGAGTGGTTCCAAGAACCTGCTCGCAATCCCACTACTCGCGATGAGTTTTCTGCCAAGTTGCTGATTTGTGGCGTTCACAATTCATTACCTATGCAGCAGCAACTTGAAACTTTAATTGATGAATCACATATTTTAATTGGTCATTATAAAGAGCTAGAGCAAATTCACTTTAGTGATTACAAAAACATGGATCGCCAACAACGCCTAGACCGTTTAACGTTGCGTCGTGGTCTACATAATCGCCAAGCTTGGATATTATGGGCAGAAGAAGTATTAGCCGAACTTAAAGATATGGACAGTGAAAATAGCGCAATTGCTATCAACTAAACCATGATCAAATAAAAAAGCCGTAGTTTAAACTGCGGCTTTTTTTTAGTTCTCGATCACGCACTACAGCATCGTTGCTAACCGATTAATATCCGAGATTAATGCACCAGCTGTCACATTCCTTCCCGCTCCAGGACCACGGATCACTAACGGATTCTCTCGATACCACTGACTTTCAATCGCAAAGATATTATCGCAAGGTAATAAATTCGCTAATGCATGCTCACGAGGCAATGCTTCTAAACCAACATAGGCTTTTCCATGACGATTAAGCTGTGCCACATAACGTAAAACTTTATCTTCCTTGACCGCACGGGCTAACTTTTCAGCCAATAAAAGATCAAGCTCAGCCATTTGCTCAAAAAAATCATCAACGCTTAAAGCCTGCAAACTCAAAGGGACTAATGACTCAACATGCACCTGCTGAGGTTCAATCTCAAATCCAGATTCTCGCGCCAAAATAACCAGCTTTCGCATCACATCACTACCATTGAGATCGTGACGAGGATCAGGCTCGGTTAACCCTTGCTGCCATGCTTGTTCCAATAACGCTGAAAATGGTTGGCTACCGTCGAATTGCTGAAATAACCACGATAAAGTGCCAGAAAATACACCTGAGATGGCTAAAATACTATCGCCACTTTCACGCAAATCACGCACGGTGTGGTTTATCGGTAACCCCGCACCAACGGTAGCATTGGATAGCCAATAACGGCTACTTTTAGCAAACGCGTCAATGACGGTTTGATACTCAGAGGTTGTGGCAGAGCCTGCAATTTTATTGGCAGAGATCAGGTGTAATCCTGTTGCAGCAATTTGTGGATACAGTGCTGCCAACTGATGACTTGCGGTCACATCAACCACCACCACATCATCATACTCAACAGCGGCTAACTGAGATAATAGCTGCGGTAATTGATAGTCTACCGCATGCAATGGAAACTGCTCTAAGGCTGTCTGAGGATCGATTCCTTGACCGTCTAACCAGCATTGTTGCTGACCAACAATACCAATTAAACTAAATTGCATACCATGGCGCTGCTCCAGTGCTGCTTTTTCACGACTAAATAAACTCAACCAGTGGCTGCCAATATTGCCTTTACCACACAATACAATTGCGACACTTTTTTGAGCTTGAAATAGCGCCTGATGAATCGCATTCACTAACGCATTAGTATCAACGTCGCGTAGCACTGCAACTAAGCTTAACCCTGACTCAGTCTCTGTCATAAATTCAACCGGCAACCCTTTTAATTGCTGATAGAATCCATGACAATGATTAGGGTTATTTAAAACACCAGCCCCAACAGCTGCCACCATTGAAAAACCTTCCCGCAGCCGTAATTCAGCAGCAACACCACTATCTTGTAGCAAGCTAAGAACACTGTTTACCACTTCTTGAGTGTAAGCCAGAATAATACGTCGCTTACCTTGATCAACCGTTTGAGCCAATGGCTGTAATTGCGACTTATCAAGCAACTGCTGAACATCATGTTGTACCGATGCTAATACCATGCCTTGCGGCACACCTAGCTCAATCAAACACACATCATTTAACGACGAAATAATTTTAGCACCACGACCCGATGCCAATACTCGCTCCACCCGTGTTGATCCTGATTCAGGTTGATGGCTACAGCGTAAAGTTAAATCAATCGCACTTTGCGCAACTGGCTGTAAAGTACGACTATGCAATACTGGCGCGGCAAGACGAGCAAGTTCATTAGCTTCATCTAAACGTAATAACGGCAGTAAGCATGCATTAGCGACTTTGCGCGGATCGGCACTATACACACCAGCAACATCACTCCAAATAGTCACTCGATCAACAGCAGCTAAAGCGCCAATCATAGTGGCAGAGTAATCAGAACCATTGCGACCCAATAATACTGTTTGCTGGTGCTGATTCGCGGCCATAAAACCGGTGATCACTAACCGTTGCTGAGGATACTGAACTAATAACTGCTGTAATAATGGTTGTGACAATGCTGTATCAACTGCTGGCTGAACAGCATGATCAGCTCGTAAGAATAACCGTGAATCAATCGCTACCGCTGCCAATTGGTACTGATTAAGTAACGCGGCTAATAACCGTGCAGACCATAACTCACCATGACCTAAAACGGCATTTTTTATCTCTGTCGTCAATGGTGATTCGCCCCATTTAGCGATCAGGGCTAACTCAGCATGTAGCTGTTGCAGCAGTAATTGTGCGTGATCTGGTGCCAACAACTCAGAGATTAATTGCTGCTGAAAACTACGAATGGATAATAGTGTTGCATGGGCTAGACGACCATCAGTAACCAATTGTTCCAGCCACAGTAACAATTGATTAGTGGTTTTTCCTGCCGCAGAGACGACCACGATATCATTGGTTGCAGAGTAAGATTCTAAAATCTCAACCACACGCTGATAACACTGCGCATCGGCAAGGCTACTGCCTCCAAATTTATGTAACTGACGCAAATCTTTTATCATTAGCACGCCTCCTGCGCAGCAGTAAACGCGCGAGTAAGATCGGCAATTAAGTCACGCGGATCTTCTAAGCCGACCGATAACCGTAATAAAGATGTTGAAATACCAGCTGCCCGTTGAGCTTCATCAGTCATGGCGCGATGAGTCATTGAAGCCGGATGAGCAATAAGACTCTCAGTTCCGCCTAACGACTCTGCTAATGAAAATAATTGTAGTTTTTTTACAAATAGTTGCAGTTGCTGATCAGTTCCTGCAAATTCAAAACTCATCATTGAGCCAAATCCACGCTGCTGACGCTTAGCTATCTCATGCCCGGGATGAGTGGGTAAACTTGGGTGGTAAATCGTGCCAACCAATGGTTGCTGCTGTAAATAGGTTAATACCGCCGCACCATTTTCTTCATGCATTCTCATTCGAGGCGCTAAAGTACGTAAGCCTCGCAACGTTAAATAAGCATCAAAAGGTGCGCCTGTTGCACCAATGCAATTCGCCCACCAGCTTAAGTTTTCAGCCGCTGATTGCTGTTTCGCAATTAATACACCGCCCACAACATCAGAATGACCATTGATATATTTAGTGGTTGAATGCACTACAAAATCAGCCCCAAGCGATAACGGCTGTTGTAATAACGGTGACAGAAAGGTGTTATCAACCGCTACTTGGCAATCGACAGCCTGTGCTTGCTGACAAATAGCCTCAATATCAATCACTCTAACCAGAGGGTTAGACGGTGTTTCAAGCCATAACAAGGTCGGTTTTTGTGCTAACGCTGCTGCTAGTGCATCAGGATCAGCTTGATCAATAAATAATACGTTAAAGTCACCTTTCTGAGCACGAGTATTAAATAATCGATAACTGCCGCCATAACAGTCATGTGGCGCAACAAGCAAATCATCAGGCCCTAGCAATGCTGACACTAATAAATTCATTGCCGAGGTGCCGCAACTGGTGACAACAGCGCCCGCTCCCCCTTCCATATCGCTTAATGCATCCGCTAATGTATTTCGAGTTGGATTGCCTGAACGAGAGTAATCGTATTGAGGTAATTCACCTAAGGCCGGAAAACTGTAGGTTGAGGTTAAATAGATCGGGGGAACTACGGCATTATATTGTGAGTCAACATCAATACCGGTACGGACTGCAATTGTCGCAAGCTGCTTGTCACTCATAATAACGTTCCTTGTTATAAAAGGGGTGATCCCTGAAAATAAATTGTAATGGCTAAACAACCTTAACCACATCAAAACAAGACGTCAATACATCTAGACATCTATATGTCTTTGCTTATAGCGGTAAATCCCGCTAAAATTCAGTTATTGAAAAAAATAGTCGTGATCTAGCAACAGTTGTATACCACGATAGAGGACAAACTGACGATGTTCACGTAATATCGCCGCCTATCATGACTATGCACTAACAACCGTCATCGCGACATTGTTATCATTATTAATTAAACATCGCTGAGAAGGTAAAACATGGCAAAGTGGAATGGCGAATATATTAGCCCTTATGCAGAACACGGTAAGAAAAATGAACAAGTAAAAAAAATTACAGTGTCTATTCCATTAAAGGTTCTCAAAATTCTTACTGATGAACGTACTCGTCGTCAGGTCAATAACCTGCGCCACGCCACCAACAGTGAACTATTATGTGAAGCTTTTTTGCATGCTTATACTGGTCAGCCGTTACCCACTGATGACGATATTCGTAAAGATCATCCCGATGATCTGCCAGCAGAAGCAAAAGCCTTAATGGAAGCGATGGGCATCAGTTACGAAGATATTAATGAATAATACGTATATCAGATAGCAGAAAACCAGCTTTTATGCTGGTTTTTTTATGTGTTACATATTGAAGCGATAAAAAAAGGGATGCATAAGCATCCCTCTTTTTTACATTTGGTCGACAAGTAATTACTTGCTACCAAGTGCGCCGAAACGCTTGTTGAATTTGTCAACACGGCCACCAGAGCTAACTTGACGTTGCTTACCAGTGTAGAATGGGTGACACTTATCGCATACGTCAAGGTTAACGTCTTTGCTCATAGTAGAGTTAAATACGAAAGTGTTGCCGCAAGAACAACGTGCGTTTACTGCTTTGTATTCTGGGTGGATACCTTGTTTCATGGGGAAACCTCAAGTTAAGGCCGTGTCGCTCTCCCGATCCAAAGCCGGGCACCACACGTGGTTAATAAAATAGTCTGCCGTAGATTTACGACAAATCAGGCGGCGTATAGTAATCAATCATTCCCCAGAGATCAACTCGAGTGCTGTTTTTTATCACTCTATTTTATTCATCACTAAAACAGTCAATAATAGTAGTTAAATTGCAGTACTGATTCCCTGTCACGCGATCTGTTACTATTTAGTATAAGCTCAATTAAAGCGATAAAATATGACCCACCCAATAGCACGCGTTGCTTTACCTGTCCCACTCGACAAAAATTTTGATTACTTAATCAAACCTAACATGACGCCCGTTATTGGCGGACGAGTACTGGTACCTTTTGGTCGACAGCGATTGGTAGGGATCGTGGTGGCTATCGGTAATGATTCAGATTTTCCAATCCAACAATTAAAACCGATTCAGCAAGTATTAGATAACCAACCTTTGTGGCAACCACCATTATTTGGGTTACTAAAATGGGCCAGTAGTTATTATCAATATCCATTAGGTGATGCATTAGCCAATGCCATGCCAGCGTTATTGCGTAAAGGTCGCGCAGCATCAACAGCGACATTAAAATATTGGCAGTTAACCGATACTGGACGAGATCAACCACTCAATGGTTTAAAGCGCGCGCCAAAGCAAGCCCAAATTCTCAATCTATTACGTCATGGACCTTTAAGTCATGACGCTTTACTTGCTGATGATGTGAGCAGTACTACCCTAAAAACAGTAATGCAAAAAGGTTGGATAGTCGAACAACAGCAGCAACCTAAACAACTACAGTGGCAACCACAGTTTGCTATTACTGAACAAAAACCACGTTTAAATGAAGAACAAGCATTAGCCATTGCGACGGTTAACAGTAACCCTGGATTTGGCTGTTACCTATTAGATGGTGTCACCGGCTCAGGTAAAACCGAAGTCTATCTTAATCTGCTTGAACCCATTTTAGCGGCAGGTAAACAGGCATTGATTTTAGTACCTGAAATTGGCTTAACCCCGCAGACAATTAACCGCTTTAAGCGCCGTTTTAATGTGCCGTTAGAAACCGTTCACTCCGGCTTAAACGATAGTGAGCGTATGACGGCGTGGCTTGCAGGACGGGATAACCAAGCAGGGATCATTATCGGTACTCGCTCGGCACTGTTTACGCCATTTGCTGATCTCGGCATTATTATTGTTGATGAAGAACATGACGCGTCATATAAACAACAAGACAGCCTGCGCTACCATGCTCGTGATCTGGCGGTGATGCGCGCAAATAAAGAAAACATTCCGATTATTTTAGGCTCTGCCACCCCCGCACTTGAAACCTTACATAACGCGCAAACAGGTAAATACCATTACCTAACTCTTTCAAAGCGCGCTGGTAATGCAAGTGCTGCACGCCACGGGGTGATTGATGTCAAAGGCTTATATTTAAATGCGGGCTTATCTGCACCACTCATTGCGGAAATGCGCAAGCACCTCAATGCGGGCAATCAAGTGATGCTGTTTCTTAATCGCCGCGGTTTTTCACCAGCAATGATGTGTCATGAATGTGGTTGGATCGCAGAATGTACTCGTTGTGACGCCTATTACACCCTTCACCAGCAATCCGGCGAATTACGTTGTCATCATTGTGCAACGCAACGGCCGATAATGCATCAATGTCAGCAATGTGGTTCAACCCAACTGCTGCCGGTTGGTGTTGGCACTGAACAACTTGAAGCGCAACTAACAGAACTATTTCCTGAATTTAAAACAGTGCGTATTGATCGTGATAGTACTCGCCGTAAGGGATCGTTAGAAAACTATTTAGAAGCGATTAAAAACAATGAATACCAAATTTTAATCGGTACTCAGATGCTGGCTAAAGGACATCACTTTCCTAATGTGACCTTGGTAGCATTGATTGATGTTGATAGTGCATTATTTAGTAATGATTTTCGTGCATCAGAACGGTTAGCCCAGCTATTTATTCAAGTTGCAGGCCGTGCAGGACGTGCCAGTAAGCCTGGCTCAGTACTCTTACAAACCCATCATCCTGAACATCAACTGCTACAATCATTATTGCACAAAGGCTATGGTGTGTTTTCTCAAGCAGCATTAACTGAACGCCGCCAAGCGTTATTACCGCCCTTTACACACTTAGTGCTATTGCGCGCCGAAGCCAATGACAGTGATCAAGTGTGCCAATTTTTACAACAAGTGCGCGCTATTTTTGAAGCAAGCCCTGTTTACGATCAAGATTGTTGTGTATTAGGGCCGAACCCAGCTCCGCTAGCTCGACGCGCGGGACGATTTAGATGGCAGTTAATATTACAAATACCTAATCGTAATAAATTACAACAAATACTCACTATTGCTAAACCTGCGATACAACTATTGCCCCTCGCGAAAAAAATTCGTTGGTCAATTGATGTCGAACCACAAGATTTAACTTAAACTACACAATGCGATACAGTTCACATAGCGAATGTAATTTATGCTATTGAAAGCAAGTTTCAGCTTCTGTATCCATTCTACAATATGAATATGAATTGACTTTTTTCAGTCGGTTACGAATTAGCTGGTAAGCCTATCTGAGTATTTTTTGTCGCAGATAACCAGCTGTACACTAGAGAGATATAGCAAAAGAGGAAAGCACTATGGCGACAATGAAGGACGTTGCCCAGCTAGCCGGGGTATCGACTGCGACAGTTTCGCGCGCATTGATGAACCCGGAAAAAGTATCGGCATCAACTAGGAAAAAGGTTGAGCAAGCCGTAATGGAAGCTGGATATTCACCTAACTCACTGGCACGTAACCTACGCCGCAATGAATCGAAAACTATCGTGACCATTGTGCCGGACATCTGCGATCCTTATTTCACTGAAATTATTCGTGGAATTGAAGAAGCAGCAATGGAAAATGGCTATTTGGTGTTATTGGGTGATAGCGGTCAACAACAACGTCGTGAAAACTCATTCGCTAATTTAGTGTTTACTAAGCAAGCTGATGGCATGTTGTTATTAGGTAATAACTTACCATTTGATGTCAGTAAGCCAGAACAAAAAAACCTGCCACCATTAGTAATGGCGTGTGAATATGCACCAGAACTTGAATTACCAACGGTGCATATTGATAACCTGACTGCGGCGTTTGATGCGGTAAATTACCTCACTCAAATGGGACATAAACGCATAGCGCAAATTACCGGCCCTGATAAAGCAGCCCTCTCGCAGTTCCGTCAGCAAGGTTATCAACAAGCATTACGCCGCGCAGGGATCACGCTAAATCCAGCCTACACCATTAAAGGTGATTTTAGTTTTGCAGCAGGTGCACGCGCAATTACGGCACTACTTGCGCTACCTGAACCACCAACGGCATTATTTTGTCACTCTGATGTGATGGCAATTGGCGCGATGCAACAAGCTAAACGACTTGGATTACGAGTGCCGTACGATATTTCTATTGTCGGGTTTGATGATATTCAATTTGCAGAGTATTGCGATCCACCATTGACCACAGTTTCACAACCACGTTATGAAATCGGACGTCAGGCGATGTTGATGCTACTTGAGTTACTCAAAGGCAAGGATGTTCAGGCAGGCTCACGATTACTGGATGCAAAACTGGTTATTCGAGAAAGTGCCGCGCCACCAAGTCGCTAATTGATTTAGCCCCATATGTAATCTGTGACAGTGCCAAGATCATAAAATTGATCATCTTTGTCATTATATGGGGTTAATTATCAACAAACCGCGATAATAACTGGTCAGGATCAGTCCAACTTTGTAACATAGCCTTCTGTCTATCTTTCCAACTAATTTGTCGAAATCGTGGCCACTAAAGATTATGTAAAACGCGGGCGCTCACCCAAAAAAGCGCCAATAAAGGCAAAAGCCACCCCGAAGGGGAAAAAAGTACCGGCATCGGGCTTTCCTACTAAATGGGCAGCACTGGCTGTAATGTTAGTCTGTAGTCTGATTGCGGGCCTATTTTTCCTTTCAGGTACAGATGTGCCTGAAACGACACCACCGACTCCTGCTGCCGTTATTGCAAAACCGCAACCAGCAAAAACCAAGGCCGACGTGCTACCGCCAAAACCAGAAGAAAAATGGCGTTATATTCAAGAGTTGGAAAATAAAAAAGTCATTGTGCCAGTATTAACGCCTAAACAAGTTATTGCTAAAGATAAACCAACTAAGCCTTACTTATTACAATGCGGTGCTTACCATAGCCAAGCACAAGCTGAACAACGTAAAGCAACCATTGCGTTTCAAGGCATGAACAGTCAGATCAAAGTATCAACCAACGACAAAGGTACTTGGTACCGAGTTGTGCTTGGGCCTTATAAAGATAAGCGTTTAGCAATGGATGATCAGAACAAATTACAACAACATGGTATTAGTCCATGTGCTATTTGGTTTTGGGAATAATATTTATCCAATAATAACAATAAATAAGGATGCTCTACTGGCATCCTTTTTTAATTCTTCTGCTAACTCGTCACCCAAGCAATTGTCACCCACACCTTGAAAACCAATCTTACTATCCCCAGATCTATTATCATTAACGATGCCGGCTAATCGTCGGAGCTGAATCAAAGAGGGTTTAACGTGACAACTATTGTATCTGTTCGTCGTAACGATAAAGTCGTAATTGCAGGTGATGGTCAAGTGTCACTTGGCAATACTGTAATGAAAGGCAACGCTCGCAAAGTTCGTCGTCTCTATAATGATAAAGTACTTGCTGGTTTTGCTGGCGGCACCGCTGATGCTTTTACTTTATTTGAACGTTTCGAGCGCAAGTTAGAAATGCATCAAGGTCACTTATTAAAATCTGCGGTTGAATTAGCCAAAGATTGGCGTACCGATCGTGCTCTACGTAAACTAGAAGCATTATTAGTTGTCGCTGATGAAACCGGTTCATTAATCATTACCGGTAATGGTGATGTTGTTCAACCAGAGCATGATTTAGTTGCCATTGGCTCTGGCGGTAATTTCGCTCAAGCTGCAGCGATTGCCCTATTAGAAAATACTGATCTTAGCGCTCGTGAAATTGCAGAAAAAGCGTTAAATATTGCTGGTGATATTTGTGTGTTTACCAACCACAATCACACTATTGAAGAACTAGAAACTAAGTCTAAGTAAGGAAGTTGCAATGTCTGAGATGACTCCTCGCGAAATCGTTCATGAGCTTGACCGCCATATCATAGGTCAAGACAAAGCCAAGCGAGCTGTTGCGATAGCACTGCGTAACCGCTGGCGTCGTATGCAGCTTCCTGAAGAGCTACGAGTAGAAGTTACCCCTAAAAATATTCTAATGATTGGTCCAACGGGTGTAGGTAAAACTGAAATCGCTCGTCGTTTAGCGAAGTTAGCTAATGCACCATTCATTAAAGTTGAAGCGACTAAATTCACTGAAGTTGGTTATGTTGGTAAAGAAGTCGAAACTATTATTCGCGATCTTACCGATGTTGCTGTCAAAATGGTGCATCAACAAGCAACAGAAAAAGTTCGTTTCCACGCAGAGGAATTAGCAGAAGAACGTATTCTTGATGTGCTATTGCCACCAGCACGTGATGCATGGGGACAAAACGAAGAAGCACCGACAGAATCAACCACTCGCCAATCTTTCCGTAAAAAATTACGTGAAGGTAAGCTTGATGATAAAGAAATCGAAATTGATGTAGCAGCGCCACAAATGGGCGTTGAAATCATGGCGCCTCCTGGTATGGAAGAAATGACCAACCAGTTACAAGGTATGTTCCAAAATCTTGCTGGCAACACCAGTAAAAAACGCAAAATGAAAATCAAAGATGCGTTAAAAGCAGCAACTGAAGAAGAAGCGGCTAAGCTGGTAAACCAAGAAGAATTAAAAGAACAAGCCATTTTCGCGGTTGAAAATAATGGTATCGTGTTTATCGATGAGATCGATAAAATCTGTAAGCGTGGCGAATCATCAGGTCCAGACGTTTCGCGCGAAGGTGTGCAGCGCGACCTATTGCCATTAGTAGAAGGCAGTACGGTATCAACTAAACATGGTATGGTTAAAACAGACCACATTCTGTTTGTTGCATCAGGCGCATTCCAAGTTGCTAAACCATCAGATTTAATTCCTGAATTGCAAGGTCGTTTGCCAATCCGTGTTGAACTAGAAGCACTGACTAGCCATGACTTTAAACGTATTCTTACTGAGCCAAAAGCATCACTAACTCAACAATATGTGGCGTTAATGGCAACAGAATCGGTTGATATCGAGTTTACATCAGCAGGCGTTGATAGTTTGGCAGAAGCAGCATGGCAGGTAAATGAGCGCACAGAGAACATCGGTGCTCGCCGTTTACACACTGTTATGGAACGCTTAATGGAAGAAATTTCTTATGATGCTAGCGAAAAATCTGGCGAGAAATTCCTAATAGATGATGCTTATGTACAAGCGCGTCTAGGTGAGTTTGTAGCAGATGAAGACCTAAGCCGCTTCATTCTATAATCACTCCCAAACCATTATTAACCTCTAAAAACGGTGCGTTATATCGCACCGTTTTTTTTTATTCTATAACAAACATTGATGGGATAAATTTGCGCATGACCAAATTTACGCCATAATAGCTTTCAATATTCACTTTAAGTATCTAATTTATGAACCCACCTTCTTCACTGACAATTTGGTTAGATGCCGCAAGACCAAAAACCTTACCCCTCGCCATCGCATCAATTTTATGTGGTAGTGCGGTGGCAAAATGGCATGGCACCTTTTCAGCAAGCATTGCAGCACTGGCTTTATTAACAGCCCTTTTATTACAAATATTATCTAACCTTGCCAATGATTATGGTGATGCAGTCAAAGGGACAGACAATGAGGATCGCTTAGGTCCTCAACGGGCAATGCAATCAGGCTTAGTCACCGCAGCAACCATGCGCAAAGCAATGATTATTAATATTATTCTTACTGCCATCAGTGGCTTAACATTAATTTTAATATCATGTAAAAACCCCCATGATATCGCCGGTTTTTTAGTACTCGGATTGTTAGCTATTGCCGCTTCAATTGCCTATACCGTCGGTAATAAACCTTATGGTTATCGTGGCCTTGGTGATCTATCGGTACTGATCTTTTTCGGATGGTTAGGTGTTGCAGGTACCTATTACTTACAAGCCGGACAAATTGATGCATTGATTATGCTGCCAGCGACAGCGTGTGGCCTATTAGCCGTTGGCGTTCTTAATATCAACAACTTACGCGATATTGATAATGATAAGGCATGTGGTAAGCAAACATTAGTGGTGCGTATGGGGCCGCAATGGGGACGTAAATACCACCTTGTGTTGCTTAGCGCGAGTGTAGTGTGCTTTAGCTTATTTGCATTACTTGAGGTTAAGTCACTATTTGGATGGTTATTTATTCTTAGCTTACCGCTACTAATTAACCATGGTCGCCAAGTATATAACTCCACTGATGGTGAAGCACTAAGACCGATGATGGCAACTATCGTTAAATGTGCCTTAATCACCAATCTATTGTTTGCGATTGGTATGATACTGGCCTAAGTGCAGACCAAAATTATAACGACAACCACTCTGTTGTTTTTACTACCGATAAGAAGCTAATCTATGGAATATAATACCTCTGAACTGTGTGATATTTATCTCGATCAAGTTGATGTGGTTGAACCTATGTTCAGCTCTTACGGTGGTCGAAATTCATTTAGTGGCCAAATCACCACTGTAAAATGTTTTGAATATAATGGCGTTATTCATGATGTGTTGGCTCAAGCTGGGGCTGGACGGATACTATTAATCGATGGTGGTGGCTCATTACGTCGTGCCTTAGTGGATATCGATTTAGCACAATTGGCAGTGGAAAATCAGTGGGAAGGGATAATTATCTATGGTTGTGTACGCCATGTTGATGAACTCGATCAGCTTGATATTGGTATTCAGGCATTAGCTGCTATTCCTGTGGGTGCCGACCAACAACCAATCGGTGAAGTTGATGTCGCAGTCAATTTTGGTGGAGTGACATTTTTACCCGAAGATTATATTTATGCGGATAATACTGGCGTGATTTTATCTCCTGAAGCCTTAGAACTCGATTAATCAATCACAGCAACAGATAAAAAATCGGCTCGGTATATTTCCTTTTAAAGGATGATATACCGAGCCGATAATCGTATTAAACTAAGGATAAGCTTATTCTACGCTTTCCATTTTACCTAGTAGCGTACGTACGCGATCTTGCCATACGTTATGCTCGCCACGTAGCTTTTCATTATCTTGAACAAGACTCTCACGACCAGAGCGTAGTTCTTGTGCTTCCATAGCTAGGCTATCATTTTTTTCTTTTAGTTCATCAATTTCCATTTGTAGCAAAGAAATTGAATCCACAGCCATTTGAACTTTGGCTTCCAATTTTTCCAACATTTCTAGAGACATATTGTTCACCTGATCTATGCCCATATATTTACCCAAACAATTGAAGGTAATCTCTATGAGCTGGGTTATATATACTTAGCTGCTATTCTAGCGAGGCAATGGCTCGCTGACATCTACATTTCCATTGCATTGGTGCAAATGAATAAAAATCATACAAGTCTGATGTAAATTTTGCAAAGTCAGCTGACATCATACTAATTTAGCCATTTAAAACGGCAAAATTCAGCTTGTTCAAGCTTAATTTACATCACTTAATTGCAGTTCACATTTACCAACAATAATGTGATATCTGTAAACTTTCTCAAATTCTGTACCACATTACCATGATAATGTAGCGCTACAATTTTATATTCCGTTACTCCCACAACACTCAAGTCCAGCAATCCATTCTAATGTCACATTCAATGATCTCATCCCGCCAATGTAGCAATAAAAAGCCACCAAACGCTCACTTTAGAAAACATTTTATGCTCGAACGCACATTTATAAGCCGTTCTGATTTTAAAAAAAAGTAATTATTGTAAATTACTCAGCATAAAAATAATCAAATCCCCCTACATCCCCATCAAAAGGACTGACAATATGACAAGTTCCAAACCTAATGCACTCATCGGAGAATGTTTTGCGGAATTTATCGGTACTGGGCTACTGATATTTTTTGGTGTTGGCTGTGTCGCGGCAATGAAATTAGCCGGCGCAGATTTTGGCCAATGGGAAATTAGTATTATGTGGGGGCTGGGTGTTGCTATCGCTATTTATGTAACCGCTGGCGTGTCAGGGGCGCATTTAAATCCTGCGGTAACCATTGCACTTGCCAGTTTTCATGGTTTTAATAAACGCAAAGTTGTGCCCTATATTCTAGCCCAATTATTAGGTGCGTTTGCCGCGGCTGCATTAGTTTATACCTTATACAGCAACCTTTTTACTGATTATGAAACCAGCCATAATATTGTTCGTGGTACTGTCGCTGGCCTTGATACCGCCTCTATTTTTTCAACCTTTCCTCACCCTTCTTTGAGTTTTGGGGGCGCATTTGCGGTTGAGTTCACCATTACCACTGTCTTAATGTTTGCCATTTTAGCCATTGGTGATGATAAAAATGGTGCCCCTCGTGGTGCAATGGGACCATTATTAATTGGTTTGTTAATTGCGGTAATTGGTGGCTCACTAGGTCCACTGACAGGCTTCGCAATGAACCCTGCACGTGATTTTGGCCCTAAACTACTGACCTTCTTTGCTGGTTGGGACACCATAGCACTTACTGGTGGCAAAAATATCCCTTACTTTATTGTACCGATTCTAGCCCCTATTTGTGGCGCACTGTTTGGTGCTTGGGCATACCCGAAATTATTAGGTATCTACCTTCCGGGCAACAAATGTACCCTACCCAATAAATGCGAAGGTACTGCCGAGATCAAAAACGTTGAAGCATAATATTTTATCTAATAACAAAGCCTGAATATCATTAATTACATAATTATCAGGCTTTCCCCTACTCTAATATAAGAACGATAACGAGGAACTCATCATGACTACTGAACGAAAATATATTGTGGCACTCGATCAAGGAACAACCAGTTCTCGAGCTGTGGTGCTAGATCACAATGCTAATATCGTTTGTTCGTCACAACGTGAATTTACGCAGATCTACCCCAAAGCGGGCTGGGTTGAGCATGATCCTCTGGAAATTTACGCGACCCAAAGTTCGACCATGGTTGAAGCCTTAGCCAAAGCGGGTATTCGCAGTGATCAAGTGGCCGCGATTGGTATTACCAACCAACGTGAAACCACCATTGTTTGGAATAAAAAAACTGGCAAACCGGTTTATAACGCTATCGTATGGCAGTGTCGTCGTACTGCTGATATGTGTGAAGAGTTAAAACAGCAAGGCTTAACTGATTATATTCGTGAAACCACAGGCTTAGTGGTTGACCCGTACTTCTCTGGCACCAAAGTTAAATGGATCCTTGATAATGTCGAAGGCGCACGCGAGCAAGCAGAAGCTGGCGAGCTATTATTTGGCACCGTTGATACATGGCTGATTTGGAAAATGACCCAGGGCCGTGTATTTGTTACTGATTACACTAACGCTTCTCGCACCATGCTATTTAATATCAACACCTTGCAGTGGGATGAAAAGTTACTGACAACATTGAACATTCCACTATCAATGATGCCAGAGGTCAAAGCTTCTTCAGAAGTCTACGGCCAAACTAACATTGGTGGTAAAGGTGGTACTCGTATTCCGATTGCAGGTATTGCAGGCGATCAACAAGCGGCTTTATTTGGTCAAATGTGCGTTTCAGCAGGACAAGCGAAAAACACTTATGGCACCGGTTGCTTCTTACTAATGAACACCGGTAAAGAAAAAGTCACATCATACAATGGATTATTAACAACCCTTGCTTGTGGCCCTAAAGGTGATGTCGCTTACGCCCTTGAAGGTGCAGTATTTATGGGTGGCGCATCGATTCAATGGCTGCGAGATGAAGTTAAATTACTTAGCGATGCTAATGATTCAGAGTATTTTGCTGAAAAAGTCGGCAGTGCTAATGGCGTCTATGTCGTACCTGCTTTTACTGGTTTAGGCGCACCTTATTGGGACCCATATGCACGTGGGGCGATTGTCGGATTAACTCGCGGTGTTAACTCTAATCATATTATTCGCGCCACACTTGAAAGTGTTGCTTATCAAACCCGTGATGTACTTGATGCGATGCAAGCAGACTCTGGAATTAAACTTGATGTATTACGTGTTGATGGCGGCGCTGTTGCCAATAACTTCTTAATGCAATTTCAAGCTGATATTTTAGCCACTGAAGTCCACCGCCCAGTCGTTACTGAAGTGACCGCACTTGGCGCAGCTTATTTGGCAGGACTAGCGATTGGATTTTGGGACAGTATTGATGAGCTTAAACATAAATCGCAATTAGATCGTAGCTTCACTCCATGCAGTGACGATAAAAAGCGTAATCGCCGTTACCGTGGTTGGCAACGTGCAGTTGAGTGCGCCAAAGGTTGGGCATTTGACGAAGAAGATGAAGATGATGACGCATAATCATCGCTAATCTATTTTTAGGCCTGCTCACTCTAGCAGGCCTTTTTATTTAGTTGCTACCACATAATGCTGATTGTGTTGCGTTAGATCATCAACCACTAGGGTCAACAATCTAATTTCCCACCGTGTTAATAAGTCAATTATGCTAGAATTTACGCTGAATTTTTAAACCTTTGCACCCACCAATTTCTATATCTGGAGTTATCATGAAAGGCGATTTAGCAATAGCATTTGCTCGTGTTACCGAAGGCGCAGCCCTTGCAGGTCACAAATGGTTAGGCCGTGGCGATAAAATTGCAGCTGACAATGCAGCAGTAGAAGTGATGCGCACTCTGCTTAATCACACTAATATAAATGGCGAAATTGTTATTGGTGAAGGTGAGATCGATGAAGCACCAATGCTTTATATTGGTGAGCATGTCGGTTGTGGTGGCTGCGCGGTTGATATTGCCGTTGATCCAATTGAAGGCACACGCATGACTGCTATGGGACAAAACAATGCTCTGGCGGTACTGGCAGCAGGTGAAAAAGGTAGCCTTCTAAAAGCGCCAGATATGTACATGGAAAAATTGGTTGTTGGCCCACAAGCAAAAGGGATTATCGATCTTGATAAGCCATTAGCAGACAACCTTGCCGCTATTGCTAAAGCACTGAATAAGCCATTAACCGAATTAGTGGTGACTGTTCTTGCTAAGCCTCGTCACGATCAATTGATCACTGACATGCATGCAATGGGTGTACGTGTATTTGCTTTCCCTGATGGCGATGTTGCCGCGTCTATTCTTACTTGTATGCCTGAAAGTGATGTCGATGTGATGTACTGCATTGGTGGCGCACCAGAAGGTGTTGTTTCTGCAGCTGCTATTCGTGCCCTAGGCGGTGATATGCAAGGCCGCTTATTACCTCGTCACCATGTAAAAGGCGATAACGAAGAAAACCGTCGTTTAGGTGAGATGGAAATTCGTCGTTGTAGCGAAATGGGCATTGAACCGCACAAATTACTCCGTCTTGAAGATATGGCACGTAGTAATGATGTCATCTTTGCCGGTACTGGTATTACTAAAGGTGATTTGGTGGCAGGTATTCAACGTCAAGGCAATATTGCAACCACTGAAACCCTACTTATTAGTGGTCAATGTGGCACCATGCGCCGTATTACATCAAATTACGACCTTACTCGTCAGGATGATGCGGTTAAACAACACACCCTATAATATCTGTCATGTCTGTCATAAAAAATGCACTGCGGTGCATTTTTTATTGCTATTACTACACACCGTTTGCGCTTTCTCTCGCAGCAATGACACCAATCTTAAACCTAAGAAGTCCTACATTTAACGCACTATTACATTGTAAAGATATTGCTTTATTTAATAAGCTGATCCCATAATATATTAAGAGCAGCAATAATGACTGATTATGAAAACTATCGAAAAAATCCTTTATCACATCAAATGTGATGGTCCAGTTACCGCTAAAGTATTGGCTGATAAATTTCAGTTAACTACGATGGGTATTCGTCAACATTTACAGACGATGGAAGAACAAGGGTTAGTCGATGCTTATGACGTAAAAGTCAAAGTTGGCCGTCCAACCCGCCATTGGCAACTAACTTCTCAAGGTCACCAACAATTTAGTGATCACCATGGTGAACTAGCAGTACAAACCCTTGATGCGGTAAATGAATTATTTGGCCACCAAGGTCTACAAGCTATCATTAACAAACGTGAGCAACAGACACTAGAGCACTATCAAACAGCTATTACCGATTGCCTTGATTTAAAAACTAAGCTCGTCGCACTGACAGAGTTACGTCAACGTGATGGTTATATGGCAGAGCTTATTTGCGATGATAACGGCTTTTTATTAGTTGAAAATCACTGCCCTATTTGCCTTGCCGCCACGCGATGCCCATCTCTTTGTCAATCTGAACTGGCTGTTTTTCAAAAATTATTAGGTGAAAATGCCATTATCCACCGTCAAGAACACATTATTACAGGCCAACGGCGCTGTGCTTATCGAATAACATCCAAATAACGAGGAGGCCACTATGGCTGATTGGATCCCTGCACAAGTTATTGCTAACCGTCACTGGAACCAAGATTTATTCAGTTTATCGCTACGCGCGAACATTGAGCCGTTTAAAGCGGGACAATTTACTAAACTGGGAATAATGATCGGTGATAACTTGATCCAACGTGCCTACTCGTTTGTTAATCCTCCCCAGCAAACTGATATTGAGATCTATGCCACTCGGGTTGCTGATGGTTTATTGTCACCACGATTACACGCTTTACAAGCAGGCGACACAGTACAAATATCAGCGCGAGCAAATGGTTTTTTTACCCTTGACGATATTGCCAATAGTCAGCATTTATGGCTATTTGCAACTGGTACCGCCATTGGCCCTTACCTGTCAATTTTAGGCCAAAAAGACGTTTGGCATCGATACCGTAAAATTATTCTTATTCATGCGGTACGTTTTGCAGCAGATCTCAGTTACCAAGCAGAAATTAGCGCTCTCAAGCAGCAATATGGCGATCAATTAATTGTGCAACCCTTTGTCAGTCGCGAACCAGCGCCATTATGTTTGACGGGGCGTATTCCACAAGCAATTGCTGATGGATTATTAGAGCGCCATGTCGGCTTATACCTCAGTGCCGAAAATAGCCAGGTGATGCTGTGTGGTAATCCACAAATGGTGCGTGATACAAAAGCAGTATTAGAGGCAAAAGGCTTAACAAAAAATCTCCGTCGAACTCCAGGTCAAATTACCATGGAACATTATTGGTAACTGCATTAGCCATTGATTTTCTTGTTTCTGAGCCTGATTCATCAGGCTCATGTCCAACAATAAGACAGCGCGATTCTGCCCTATCAGCTATCGTTAAAGATTAGGGATGAAATAAGGAGCCGCGTAATGCAATCACTGCCTGATTTTGACCAACTGATGCGCCTCGCAGCAACAGAACCGCAACAATTTGCATTATTACGCCAACGCTTAATTGACCAAGCGATCACTCAGGCAAGCGCTGCGATGCAACCCCGCTTACGTGCTCAGCAAAGCCATATTGATCGGCTGATTAATCACGCTAGCAATCCACTCCATAGCAACATTCTGTTACAGCAAGAATTACAACGTCAATTACAGCGTTTCAGCCAAGCTCTCCAATCACACTCTCCACCACAACAAGCAAAAATACTGCCGTTCAAATGATAAAATCATTATCGACCCTTGGCAGCATATTCCGCCAAAACGTTACAAAAAATCGACAAGAAACTGCATATATTGAAATAATTTTCTATTTGTAGTTCACTTTTTGTCGCGAAAAGGGTACAACCAAGCACATTAATGATTTTGAACAGTAAAAATTCAGTTCCGGCTGGTATATTTTTACGTAGTTAAGTTAATTACGTCATTTAAATTTGGAGAAAAACTATGCGCCATCCTGTAGTTATGGGTAACTGGAAACTAAACGGCAGCAAAGAAATGGTTGTTGATCTACTAAACGGTCTTAACGCTGAACTTGAAGGCGTTACAGGCGTAGACGTTGCAGTTGCTCCACCAGCACTTTTCGTTGACCTTGCTGAGCGTACGCTTACTGATGCAGGCAGCGCGATCATCCTAGGTGCTCAAAACTCTGACCTACACAACAGCGGTGCATACACTGGCGACATGTCTCCAGCTATGCTTAAAGAATTTGGTGCTTCTCACATCATCATCGGTCACTCTGAGCGTCGTGAATACCACCACGAATCAGACGAGTTTGTAGCTCAAAAATTTGCTTTCCTAAAAGAAAATGGTCTAACGCCTGTTCTTTGTATCGGTGAGTCAGAAGCACAAAACGAAGCGGGTGAAACTGTTGCAGTATGTGCTCGTCAACTTGACGCAGTAATCAACACTCAAGGCGTTGAAGCGCTTAACGGTGCAATCATCGCTTACGAACCAATCTGGGCTATCGGTACTGGTAAAGCGGCAACAGCTGAAGATGCACAACGCATCCACGCTCAAATCCGTGCTCACATTGCTGAGAAATCAGAAGAAGTTGCTAAGAACGTTGTTATTCAATACGGCGGTTCTGTTAAGCCTGAAAACGCTGCAGCTTACTTCGCACAACCAGACATCGATGGTGCGCTAGTTGGCGGTGCAGCACTTGATGCGAAAAGCTTTGCAGCTATCGCTAAAGCAGCAGCTGAAGCAAAAAAATAATCTTTCTTAATGATTGATTACATCAAGGTCACCTGCGGGTGGCCTTTTTATTGTCTGTAATAACCACCAACAGCTTAAAAACGGTATAAAAAAAGGCCGATATAATTATCGACCTTCCTTATTTCAGTATCTTAATAACGTAATTTTAGAACAGCTTTTCAGCCAATTCATATAAATCGTTACGTACTGGACGACGCATATTTTCAATCGCATCGATGATATCGTGGTGAACCAGTTTTTCACACTGAATACCCACACAACGACCACCTTCTCCTTGCTGAAGAAGATCAACCGCATAAGCACCCATACGTGATGCTAATACACGGTCAAACGCAGTTGGTTGACCACCACGTTGAATATGACCCAATACTGTTGCACGCGTTTCACGGCCTGTTTCAGCTTCAATGAATTTAGCCAGCGCGTTAACGTCTGTCATTAATTCTGTAATGGCGATAATCGCGTGTTTTTTACCTTTCGCGATACCTTCATTGATATGAGTGATTAACTTCTCTTTATCAAGGCCAACTTCAGGTGTAATGATGTACTCACAGCCACCAGCAATTGCTGACATTAGAGTTAAATCACCACAGTGACGACCCATAACTTCAACGATAGAAATACGCTGATGAGAAGATGAGGTATCACGTAGACGGTCAATCGCATCAATAACAGTGTTCATTGCTGTCATGTAACCGATAGTATAATCAGTACCTGCAACATCGTTATCAATCGTGCCAGGAAGACCGATACATGGGTAACCCATTTCAGTCAACTTCTTTGCGCCCATGTATGAGCCATCACCACCAATAACGACTAATGCATCAATACCGTGCAATTTTAGGTTTTCAATTGCTTTTTCACGAACTTCCACTTCACGGAATTCAGGAAAACGCGCCGAACCTAAAAATGTACCGCCTTTGTTGATCACATCAGATACACTTTGACGATCTAGCTGTTTGATACAGTTGTTATATAGGCCTTGGTAGCCATCATAAATACCGTAAACTTCTAGACCTTCAGTCAACGCTGCACGAACTACGCCGCGAACCGCTGCATTCATACCAGGTGCGTCACCACCACTGGTCAAAACACCAATCTTCTTAATCATGGTTACCCTCTGACTTTGGGAATTGAAAAATCAAATCCAACACGATATACCAAGGTTCCCCCACTCGGTATCACAGTCGATGACGATCATACTGTGTTCGTGAAAACTGAAACTTTCCTACTTATGTAGAAGTATTACAATTTTAATGAAATAGTTTGTTGATTCATATCACGCTAGCTCGTCACTTCCCCGTCGGCCAATACTTATAATCGGTCATCATGGTTATTTTTATAATTTTTTGAGCAAACCTATAATAACTAATAATAGGTAACGACATTAATGATTGAGGAAATGATGGCGATAATTAATGTCACGCAGTATAGCTGTTTTATAATAAAAATTAATAACAAAACCTATCATAAAAATACAATTACTGCCTTGTTCTGATGCCATTTATGACGAAAGAACTAAAAAAACACCAAATAATAAATTAATCTCAAAACAAAAAAGCCATAGTAAAGACTATGGCTAATAAATGCTTAACTGACCCTTAATAATTAATGGTGTTGTTTCGCTTCTAAACGCATGAAATGTTTTTCTGCTTGCTGTTGCTTAAGCTCAACATACTTTTTCTTTTGCTCTGGCGTTAAAATATTAAGCATTTTATGACGCTGCTCTAACATCGCAACACGGCGCTCAACCTGCTGCTGAGACATTTTCTCAGCCACAGCACGTACCGCTGACTCATCAAAATTATTCGCTAATACTAATTTTTCAAGTTGTTGTTGATCAGCTTGCATCAACTTATGGTTTTCAACTCGTTGTGCTTTGTACTCACTGCGATTAGCTTGACGCAAAGTTTTCATTTCTTGCTTTTGAGTAGCAGTAAGATCTAACTGACTAAAAAGCTTACCACCATGGTGGCCTTTTTTCATTTCGTGATGATGTTCTTGACCAGCAAAAGCTGACATTGAACCTAGCGCTAATGGTAATGCCATCGCGATAACAATTGTTTTATTAAATAATTTCATTGTGGTTTCTCCAGCATTAGTATTTGATAAATTGCCATTTTATATGGCTTGGTCATTATTATAATCTGTGGAAGGTAAACCGCTGTCTAGTAAACGTAAACTAGCGTAAAGCTGATACAGCTTAACTTGGCGTACAGCTAAAGATTAGCGATACTAATGCCTCTTTAATTGGCTGATCGCATTACATAGTAGGACTTCACAATGGCAAAAATTCTCTTAGTCGATGACGATATAGAACTGACCGCACTCCTTAAAGATATTCTTGAACTTGAAGGATTTGAGGTTGAGGAAGCCAATAATGGCATTGAAGGATTACAAAAAATCGATGCTAGCATTGATTTGATCTTACTTGATGTGATGATGCCAAAAATGAACGGTACTGAAATGTTGCGTCGTCTACGTGAAAAACACACCACACCAGTAATGATGCTGACCGCCAAAGGTGATGAAATAGATCGCGTACTAGGACTTGAACTTGGTGCTGATGACTATTTGCCAAAGCCGTTTAGCGATCGAGAGTTACTTGCTCGTATGCGCGCGGTACTGCGACGCACTCAAACCAATACTGACGCCAAAGCCAGCAATAGCGAGTGTCTAGTTTATCAAGATCTCACTATTTACCCCGGTCGCCAAGAAGTGCTTTATCACCAACAACCGATTGAAATGACCGGAACTGAATTAGCATTATTAAGTTATTTCGTCCAACATCCGGGCAAAATTATTGCTAAAGAAGAGCTTAGTCTTGAAGTGCTAGGCAAACGCTTAGCCCAATTTGATCGTGCAATTGATATGCATGTCTCAAACTTACGTAAAAAGCTGCCAGTGCGTAGTGATGGTAAGCCACTAATAAAAACCCTACGTGGTAAAGGTTATTTATTGGTTGAGGCTCAATAATGAGAGTACCTGGTTTTACGCACCTTTATGGACGTATCTTTGCTATTTTCTGGACCACATTATTGGTGGTGGTAGTCGCTCTGGTGCTGATGTTTCAATACGACCCTCGCTCCGTACAACCGATCCCCAATCACCAATTGCAACGACTGCAATCGCAAGCATCTCAAGTTAATCGACGCTTAAATCATCACCGTTCAACTAATTATGCCAAGCTTATTACTCACGTCAAAGCTCTGACAAAACGCCGCGATAACCATAATAGTCAGCTCTATTTCACCACAGTTGCAGGCGATATTATTGCACCGCAAAAGCACACTAAAGCACTACGGAATTTTATTACTATCGCTGATAACCCAGACAAGCCGCAACAACGCCTTTATGGTCGCTGGCTAATGGCTGGGCCGTTTATGATCACCACCGAACATCAACCGCTGTATATGTATAGCGGCCAAGTTTGGCGAGGTGCACCGCCATTTTTCATTCAAATAATGGATAAACCCTTTAAACTATTGTTACTTACTATGCTGGTAAGCACGCCGTTTTTATTGTGGTTAGCTTGGGCTGTAACCCGTCCTGCACGACGCTTACAACAAGCGGCTGAGCGCGTTGCTCGTGGTGAATTTGCCGTAGATCCTAGCTTAGAGCAAGGACCGCAAGAGTTTAAACAGGCCGGCGCGAGCTTTAATCAAATGGTCGATGCTTTAAATAATATCATTAGTGGCCAGCAACGGTTGTTATCTGATATCTCACATGAATTACGCTCGCCATTAACACGACTACGAATGGCAACGGCACTGGCACAGCGCAAACAAGGCCAAAGCAGTGAATTATCCCGTATTGATACCGAAGCCGAACGATTAGAAAAAATGATCAGTGAGCTCTTGGAGTTGTCACGAATGCAAGTCAATAGCCACCAACAGCAACAAATCGTTGATGGCTATAGCCTGTGGTATGAAATGTTAGAAGATGCCCGTTTTGAAGCCGAGCAACATCATAAGACCTTAACCTATCACCACCTTCAGTATTGGCCGATAAAAGGCAACCCTAACTTGTTGATCAGCGCGCTAGAAAACGTGATCCGTAATGCGATTAAATATGGTAATGACGTCATTGAAATTAATTTTACTCAGCAACAACAGCAATTACTGATCACCATTGATGATAATGGTGAAGGCGTACCAAGTGATGAGCTTGATGATATTTTCAGACCATTTTATCGCGTATCAACCGCGCGCGATCGTAGCAGTGGCGGTACAGGGTTAGGGCTTGCAATAACAGAGAGCGCTCTACGTCAGCATAGTGGCAGTATCAAAGCGACCTCTAGCCCACTGGGCGGATTACGGATCAGCATGATATTACCGCTTGCCCGTTAACCATCAAGCTTAACTTCGTGTATAAAGATGATTGCTTGTTGACGTTGTGCTTGTCACAATATGCCATCTTTTTGCACCAAATAAAGCAGAATAACTATGTTTGATATTGCGTTATATGAACCTGAAATCGCCCCTAACACTGGCAATATTATTCGCCTTAGCGCTAATTGTGGTGCCAATTTACATTTAATTGAACCGCTAGGGTTTGATTTAGAAGAAAAAAAATTGCGTCGCGCCGGTTTAGATTATCATGATCTAACCCATGTGTTTCGTCATAAAAACTTTGATGCTTTTATGGAAGCAATGGCGGGCCGACGTATTTTTGCTTGTACCACCAAAACCACTAACTACCACGTCAATGCCAAATTTGCTGAAGGTGATGTGTTGTTATTTGGTCCAGAAACACGTGGCTTACCAGCTGAATTTATTGCTAGCTTACCTCTAGAACAACGGTTACGTATTCCAATGCAACCCGATAGCCGCAGCTTAAACTTATCCAATGCGGTCGCTATTATTGCTTTTGAGGCGTGGCGTCAATTAGATTTTGGTGGTGCTATTTAGCGCATTACTATTAATGCCAAGATATCAAAAAGGCGATCCTATGATCGCCTTTTTTAATGTGAGTATTCTGCTCTAAAATATGTAGCCTTAATCAATCTTATTGAAAATATCATCACTACCATTAAACTGCTGATCCATTTCAGTCGCCGGCTTGGCTGTTTTTGGTCGACCAATAATGATCGCAGGCACGCCAGCCACAGTAGTGTGTGGCGGTACGGATTCTAATACCACTGAGCACGCACCAATCTTAGCTCCAACTCCAACTTCAATATTACCTAGCACCTTGGCACCCGCACCTATCATCACTCCTTGGCGAATTTTAGGGTGGCGATCACCACTTTCTTTACCGGTACCACCTAAGGTAACATCCTGTAGGATAGACACTTCATCTTCAATTACGGCTGTTTCACCAATCACAATTCCCGTTGCATGGTCAAACATAATCCCACAGCCAATCTTCGCAGCAGGATGCACATCGACCTGACACGCCACTGAGATTTGATTTTGTAAATAGACCGCTAACGCTTTACGATTTTGCTTCCATAGCCAATTAGCAACACGATAACCCTGTAGAGCATGACAGCCCTTTAGGTAAAGTAATGGAATAGAATAAGCATCAATCGCGGGATCGCGCTCAACAACCGCTCGAATATCACAAGCCGCAGCTTCAACGATATTACTATCACTAACGAAAGCTTCTTCTATTACTTCACGTACTGCCATCGCTGGCATTGATGGTGTTGCCAATTTATTGGCTAAGATGTAACTCAATGCTGAAGCTAAATTTTCATGCTTGATAATAGTGGCATGATAAAAGCTGGCAAGCATAGGTTCTTGTTCGGCTTGCTGTCGTGCTTCTTGCTCGATCGCTAGCCATAATTGATATTGCTGACATTCCTTCACAAGTTCCTCGGCTTCACTCTCTATTGTAATCACTTCCACGACCATCAGCAGCCATGACTTCAGTAACAGTGGCAGCTGAATGATTTTCCACAATCAATCCACTGAACATTATTGTATTTTAGTACAGTTATAAAAAATAACGCGAGCCTAAGCTCGCGTTATTCAATAGATACCAGTTATCACCCTCAACAAGCAACTTTATTCGTACTTTTTCTCACGTGCGAGTAAATCTTTTGCTGCTTCGCGTGCATCTTTACCAAGATAAAGCACTTGATAAATTTGCTCAGTAATTGGCATTTCAACTTGATGACGTTGAGCCAATAACCACACTTCTTTGGTGTTACGATAACCTTCTACTGTCTGACCAATATCCTGTTGAGCTTGCTCGACACTGCTACCATGGCCCAGGGCTAAACCAAAACGACGGTTACGTGATTGGTTATCAGTACATGTCAGCACTAAATCACCTAAACCAGCCATACCCATAAAGGTTTCAGGTTGTGCGCCAAGCGCTGCGCCTAAGCGACACATTTCAGCCAAACCACGCGTGATAAGTGCAGTCCGCGCATTGGCACCAAAACCAATACCGTCAGACATACCTGCACCAATCGCAATCACGTTTTTCACCGCACCACCTAACTGCATGCCAATAAAATCACTGTTGCTATAAACACGGAATGTCTTATCACAATGAATTTTTTGTTGCAGATCAGCTACAAATTCAGTATTCGGTGAAGAAACGGCAATCGCGGTTGGCATACCTGCTGCTAATTCTTTAGCAAACGTAGGCCCTGACAACACCGCTAACGGTATTTTGTCGCCTAAAACCTCAACTGCAACGTCTTTAAGTAAACGTCCTGTATTAGGTTCAAGCCCTTTTGTTGCCCAGCAGATACGAGAGTCTGAACGTAAAAAAGGTTTCATTTGCGTAAGTACATCACCAAAAACATGGCTCGGTACCACCACCAACACATCACGGCTGCCTTCAACAGCAGCTTGTAAGTCTGAAGTTAGAATGAGCGAATCAGGAAAACTTACTCCAGGAAGAAACGCTTCATTGGCACGATCGATTTCCAATTGCGCCATATGTTGAGGTTCATGACCCCACAAAATGACATTGGCACCATTTCTGGCTAATGCAATTGCTAATGCTGTACCGTAAGATCCAGCCCCTAACACTGCCATCGAAATCGTATTATTAACGTTCATCATATTGGTCACTTTTACAAATTAAGCTTCTGAATTAGCAGTATTTGCTTCAGCTTGGTTTTCTAGGTAGTTCATGAATAAAGCATCAAAGTTTACTGGTGCTAAGTTCAATTGTGGGAACGTACCTTTAACCACTAGGCTAGAAATTGTTTCACGTGCATATGGGAACAAAATGTTCGGGCAGAATGCGCCTAGACAATGTGCTAGTTGTGGTGCTTCCATACCAGCAACAGTGAAAATACCACCTTGCTGAACTTCACATAGGAATGCATTTTCTTCTTCGTTCTTCACTGTTACGGTCAGACGAAGAACAACTTCATATACACCTTCAGCTAATTCACGGCTTTGAGTATCAAGATCCAATTTCACATCTGGATTCCATTCTTTTTGGAATACGTCGGGTGAGTTTGGCGCTTCAAAAGACACATCTTTTAGGAATACGCGTTGAATTTGGAAGTTTTGTTGTGCTTCGGTATTTGCTGCTTCAGCCATTTTTGGAGTCCTTTATAAATACTCGCTACCACGAGCTATTAATTATACTAGCAACTGTGCATTCCACAGGCTGCATCAATTTGAATCATGACTTCACACTCGACAAGCCGCAAAGTCACATCGAATACAATTATTTTTTCTTGCTTGCAACAAGCGGCAAGTTTGCTTCATTCCAAGCAATAAGACCGTCTTTTAAAACGCTAACATTAGTAAAACCATCTTTACTTAACTGGTTTGCACTCTCTTGTGCTGTTTGACCTGTCTTACATACAACAATAATTGGGGCTGCTTTGTGTTTTTCAAGCTCTGGAGTGTTCTGACGTTGAATTTGGCTTGGTAAAATGTGAACTGAGCCTACAATATGACCTTTACGAAAATCTTCACGGTTACGAATATCAAGGAATACACCGTCTTCGTTATTCACTAACGCGGTTGCTTCATTAATAGTAATCGTTTTGTATTTGGCATTTTTCTCCTTCACCATCGAGCTGATTAGTGCAACTACAATACCAATCCAAGCTAATGATAAAACAGGGTTACTGGTTAGAAATTCAATATATTGATGCATTTACTTTACTCTGTTGTCATGGTTAGCTACTGCCAGCCATGATATGACGGGTCTAAAAAAATGAGTGTGAGTATACCTAGGATGCTGATCTTGTAACAGCACCCTTGAGTATAAAAGCTTATTGACTAATGACCTATCAATGAAATAGAAAAAAACTGTGATCTAGGACTTACACTTTAATCAATAAATGCCTATATTCAACCCACAGTATAAATAGCTATGTGATGATTTAGTTGTATCTACTGCTACTGCTTTAATGTGCTTTTGTAGTAAAATCATGATAATTATTATATCAATTACCTTAAACGGTGCGTTATACACTGCGCCTATTAAGGTAATTGATGTATTTTATTTAATTCGAAGAGGGACAGCATATGTCTGCGAAGAAACCACTTGCACTTGTTATTCTAGATGGCTGGGGCTACCGCGAAGATAACGCTAATAACGCGATTGCAAACGCTAACACACCAGTAATGGATGCGTTAATGGCAAACAATCCAAATACGCTTATCGCAGCATCAGGCCTAGAAGTTGGTCTACCTGAAGGCCAAATGGGTAACTCTGAAGTGGGTCATACCAATATCGGCGCTGGTCGTGTGGTATATCAAGATCTTACTCGTATTACTAAAGCAATTAGCGATGGTGAGTTTTTTGAAAACGAAGCACTGGTTAATGCGATTGATAAAGCAGTAAATGCAGGTAAAGCGGTTCATATTTTAGGTCTTGTATCTCCAGGTGGCGTACACAGCCATGAAGATCACATTGCTGCAGCTATTGAAATGGCGGCAAAACGTGGCGCAGAGAAAATCTACTTACACGCATTCCTTGATGGCCGTGATACACCACCACGTAGTGCACAACATTCACTAGAGCGTTTTGATGCCCTATTTGCCAAGCTAGGTAAAGGCCGTACAGCTTCTCTAGTGGGTCGTTACTACGCAATGGATCGTGATAACAACTGGGATCGTGTTGAAGTTGCTTACAACTTACTTACTGCTGCTAAAGGTGAGTTTACCTTTGCTAATGCAACAGAAGGTCTAGCGGCAGCTTACGAGCGCAGTGAAAACGATGAGTTCGTTAAAGCAACTGAATTACGTGCTGAAGGCCAGGAAGCTGCAATCATGGCAGATGGCGATAGCGTTATCTTCATGAACTACCGTGCTGACCGTGCCCGCGAAATTACCCGTACGTTTGAGCCTGGATTTACTGACTTTGCTCGCGCACAGTTCCCACAGTTAGCTGATTTTGTAATGTTAACTCAGTACGCTGCTGACATTGAACTAACCACAGCTTTTGCGCCTGCAAGCCTAGAAAATACTTTAGGTGAGTGGCTATCAAAGAAAGGTAAAAAACAGCTACGTATTTCTGAAACTGAAAAATACGCCCACGTTACTTTCTTCTTTAACGGCGGTAAAGAAGACGAGTTTGATGGTGAGTCACGCTCATTAGTTGCATCACCAAAAGTGGCAACTTACGATCTTCAACCAGAAATGAGTTCACCAGAACTAACTGAAAAATTAGTCGCTGCAATTAAGAGTGGCGAATTTGACGTTATTATCTGTAACTACCCTAACGGTGACATGGTAGGTCATACTGGCGTTTATGATGCTGCGGTTAAAGCGTGTGAAGCACTTGATAGCTGTATTGGTCAAGTTGTTGCTGCAATCAAAGAAATGGACGGCCAATTATTAATCACAGCTGACCACGGTAACGCAGAAATGATGATCAACCCTGAAACGGGTGGTATCCATACTGCACACACTAACTTACCAGTACCATTAATCTACGTTGGCAATAAGAACCTTGATCTTAAGTCTGGCGGTAAGCTTTCTGATCTAGCGCCAACAATGCTGTCGCTAACAGATATCGAAATCCCAGCAGAGATGTCTGGTCAGGTGCTATACAATCTGAAATAATTATCCCATGCGGGATATTATTAATAGACACCTCAACCTAAAAATCCGCGCCAGTGCTTTATGCACTGGCGCTTTTCTATGTGTGGTTTTTGCAGCCCCATGTGCAGCATCCAGTCAAAAACAGCTTGATGGCGTAAAACAGGAAATATCACGCCAAAAAAATCAGCTCGATAGTAATCAGCAAAACTATGCTGCGTTACAAAAACAACTTAAACAACATGAACTGGATATCGCTCAAACTGCAAATAAAATCCATCAAACCAATGACCAGTTAGCTGCGCTAACTCAGTCAATTACCAAGCTAGAGAATCAATTACAGCAGTTACAACAACAACAACAGCAACAACTTAGTGTGCTCAAAACCTTGATTAATGCTCAATATCGTCAAGGTAATAACAGTGACATCGCCAATCTTCTCAGTGGTGAAAATTCAGCAAAATTAGATCGAATGACAACCTATGCTGAATATGTCAGTAAAGCGCGCGCAAATGCCATTGATATGCTTGATGCGACCAAAACCGAATTACAGCTTAAGATTCACACCTTAGCTGAACAAAAAACCGAAAAACAGCAAGCACTTACTGAGCTTAACCAGCAAAAACAACAGCTTGATGACCAGCAACAATCACGCCAGTTGACGCTCAATAAAATAAAAGCACAGATCCATACCAGCACTGAAGCACTAGCTGATCTGCGCGCTGATGAAAAGAATATGCTTGAGGCCATCGCCAAAGCCAAAGCTGAAGCCATTGCACGTGCTAAAGCTGAAGCTGCTGCACGCGCCAAAGCTGAAGCAGAAGCTCAAGCGCGAATTGCTGCAGCGAAAGAAGCCAAAGCCAAAGCCATTGCAGAAGCACAAGCAAAACAGCTCAATGCTCGCTACGCTAAAATGCAAGTCCCTATGGATGGCTTATCTAGCCACAAAGGTAAGCTGATATGGCCTTTACGAGGACCGATCATTCACAATTATGGTGCGCCATTACAACGTGAATTGCACTGGAAAGGCATGGTGATCAGTCAACCGATTGGTAGCCAAGTAAAAGCGATTTACTCAGGTAAAGTTGTATTTGCTGATTGGCTACGCGGCTATGGCCTGATGATTGCTATCGATCATGGTAAAGGTGATATGAGTTTCTATGGCTATAACCAAACTCTACTCAAGAAAATTGGTGATTCAGTGCAAGCTGGTGAGCCAATAGCATTAGTAGGTGATAGTGGTGGCCAAGAACAACCAGGGCTATATTTCCAGATCCGCCGCAAAGGTACACCGGTTGATCCACGACCATGGCTACGACGCTAGTGTAATATCTAGCTAGCAAGGTTGGCCTATTCTATAAGGCCAACCTTGTGCCATGATTATTGACTGTTGGTGATCTTTTGCTGTTGCTCTAAATACTGTTGTTCTTGTTCTAGATAATAGTGCTGCAGTGTTGCCACTCGTTGCTGACCAAGTTCGGTCGCTAATGGACGCACAATATTCAACATTTGTTGCACGCCGTGATAGATCACTGTCTGAGTTATTTTTGCGCCCGCGACTTGAGTAGTTTGATAGCTAATCCACGATGAAGCGACCAACTTTAGCGTGTCTGCTAATACTTTAAGATCAACATCGGCCAATGCAAGCAGACCCGCATCACGAAAATTGATCATAATTTGACTAATATTAAGCTGAAGTTGATTTTGTACCGCCAAATATTTAGCCTGTAAAGTCGCGTCTCGACGTAAAATGTCAGGTAAATTGGCATAGAAAAATCGGTAACGCCACATCAACAGAAACACCGCATCAAGATAACGTAATAAGCTATCTTCAATGGTTTCATCGACATTCATCGGCTCAAAACTAACTTTTAAATCAATCGCATACTGATCAAAGATGCAATGAATGATTTGTTCTTTATTGCGAAAATGATAATACAGATTACCAGGGCTGATCCCTAAATCAGCAGCAATATGGTTGGTGGTGACATTGGGTTCACCATGTTCATTAAACAACGCCAATGCTGCATGAATAATTCGATCGCGGGTTTTCATTTTATTATCATCCTTCGCCCTTGCTGTAGATATAATGTTATCATAATTTAAGATTTATCATCTGAGTAAGGTAATAAAAGCCATGACTTTAGCTACCAATATAAATAATGCCCAATTGCTAAAAAATGAGTCATTACTCAGTATTAATACATTGGATGAATAGTTGATTTAATTACCATTTTACCTTCAGTTCAATAACGGTAGAATATACAAATAGCAGTGGTAATAACAACGTAATAAATACGTTGGCATCATATTCGCCCACACCATAACTTCGTGAGATAAACGTAATTGATATGACTAAAAACCATTACGACAAACAAGCTTATAACCCTCAGTTTGAGTGGTCTTTTATCCACCCTCGTTATTGGGGTACGTGGCTCGCGGTAATAATTGCTTCACTATTAAGCTTATTACCTCATGGCGCACGTCGTGCACTAGCAACTATTTTTGCCAAACAAGCCATCAAACTTAAAAGCGGTGCTAACCATCGTGCGCGCGTTAATCTCCAAATGTGCTTTCCTGAAAAATCAGAGGCTGAGCGCGAAGCGATTTTATTACAAAATTTAATCACTGCAGGCAGCTTTCTAACAGGGTTTGCATCGCTATCATTACGCAATAAAGCTTGGCTTGAGCAGCACACGGTTATTCGTGGTATGGAAAATCTTACCTGCCTTACTGAGCAGCAACAAAGCGTGATTTTATTAGTGCCGCATACGTGGGCTATTGATATTCCAGCCGTGTTACTTGCCTCGCGTGGATTACCCGTTTCAGCAATGGCAAAAAAACAAAAAAACCCAGTATCTGATTGGCTAATGCATCGTCAACGAGTGCAATATGGCGGCCGTGTTTATGAACGCAGCGGCGGTATTAAACCGTTTATTAAATCAGTACGTGAAGGCTATTTAGGTTATTACCTGCCTGATGAAGATTTAGGCCCAGAACACAGTGTATTTGTTGATTTCTTTGGTACCACTAAGGCGACGATGGCAGGCTTAGGTCGACTATCAAAGTTAAGTCGCGCCAAAATTGTGCCGTTATTTGCAATGTACAACAGTGAAACCGGCATGTATGAATTGGATTTTTATCCCGCTCTGCCCTTTCCTGCAGAAACAGAAGAGCAAGATGCGCGCATGATGAATCAATGTATTGAACAATATGTTAATCAGCGCCCAGAGCAATATATGTGGATTTTACGTTTGTTGAAGACACGTCCGAATAATGATGAGAAACCTTATGCTAAAAGCTAACTTAGCACTACTATTTATTATCCTTCCTTTTACATGGATGATCAGTGGTCAATTTTTATTTTCAAATGGTGATAAGATACTTGTTATTATCACGGTTATTGCTCTTATAACAACATTATTTAAGTATGGTTTCACGCCATTTAAAAAGAATATAATAAATAACCAATATATATATTTACTAATTATTTTATCATGTATATCTGTTATTTATAACTATTTCCACAAATCAGATATTATTAATATTCGCTCTGTATTGTGTGTCATACTTTATTTTATTTTTATTCCATTAAATATAATTTCCACTCGTGTAATAACATACAGCACTCTTATTGGTAGTATCGGTGCAATCAGCTTTGCATTTTGGCAAAAAAATATTTTACATTTAGACCGAGCTGTATGGCAATTAAATGCTATACCATATGCGGCGTGCTGTCTGATATTAATGACCGCAGCTATAATACTATGCATTATATATAAAGATAAAAAAGAAATACTGACTATATCTATACTATCTGCAGTAATTTCTTTTTATGCTATTATTTTAACTGAAACCCGCGGGGTTTTAATTGCTGTTTTCTCAATTTTTTTATGTCTATTTGTATATGTTTTTACTACAAAAATATCGGTTAAAATTAAAATAACTTTTATTACTATTTTAATTACCATAGGTGCACTTGGTATCTATACCACCCAAAACCGCCTTATTCATGATACAGTTCAAGGATTTTCACAATATAAACAAGGTGACGACCTATCAAATACAGCATCCAGGTTAGCAATGTGGAAAGCCGCTTTATTACTTATTCCTCAGCAACCAATATCTGGTTTTGGCGATAATTTTGAGCCTGCGATTGAAAATCTTTATCACGAAAATAAAATTAGCTCACAACTTTATAATTTACATCTACTGCACTTTCATAATCAGTTTATTGATACCACTGTAAAGCACGGAATAATCGGCCTTGTGTTATTACTATTATTTGTATTCTTCCCTTTTTATATTTTAAAGAAAACAGAGTACTCAAAAGAAAATAAATTTGCCATCTTTCTATTAACTTTTGGTATTATTATTAGTGGATTAACTGATGTGCCACTTGAACACAAACAAGTATTTACATTATATATTGTATTTATTTATCTATTCTTAAAAAAAACACACTCAGTAAAATAACAAATAATAAAGGCACCAATTATAGCTATGGTGCCTTTCTCTTAATTAAAACTAGAAAATAATTGTATATATTGTTTGGCAATTTTTGTCGATTCAAAATTAATATATACCTTTTCAAAATCTAATGTTACGTCACCTAATAATAACTCATCAATTTTATTAGCAATATTTTTAGGTTCCGCTTCTTTAACTAAATAATGTTTCAGTTGACCAGTCATAATTTCTGCAGGACCAGAATAACAGTCAACACTTACGATTGGTGTCTGACAAATTAAAGCTTCCACTAATACATTACCAAATCCTTCTGTTTCTGATGTCAGTATTAATGCCTTAGATTTTTTTATTATAGCGAATGGGTTATTATAAAATGGTAATATAAAAACTTTATTATTAATGCCTAATTTATTAATCAACTTTAATAAAGAATCTTTATACTCATTACAACCATCACCTACAATTAATAGCTTTACTTCTTTATTAATTAAAGCATAGGCATTAATTAATAGTTCTAACCTTTTTTCTGTTGCTAGTCGACCAACATAGCAAATATAATCATTTTTTAAAAAAAACTCATCTAGTGGTTTTTCTGATAATCTCTTTATTTCATCAATCGCAAATGGATTATAAATAGTTGTAATACTAAGGTAAGAGTGTGTAATTGATGAAATAAAATCAGCCATACCTTTAGAAACACAAATAACATGCTTTTTATTAATCTTCTTTAATAGCTTTAGCCGATATTTTAACTTCCTAAAATAGTTTTTATTTTCGTAGCTTATTTTATCACAGCTATGTTGTTGAATTATCAAACGCGGATCATCAATTACAGAAACTATATTTATAGTGTCACCATGCCCACATAAAATAACATCAAACTTATGTTTACAATCTTCTTCATACAACCATTTTGAAAATATTGGAGCATATTTTATTATTTTCTTATACTTGATTTCTTTAGGAATATTCAGTACATGAACTTGTATATCACTTCCTATATCTAGTTCTTTTTCTGCATCTAAACAAATAAAGTCACACTGGTGCCCTAGCGCAATAAACTCTTTAGCCAGTCGCAAAGCAACAACTTGCACGCCTTCAATTTTCAAATCTCGTAAAAAGAATCCAATTCTCATGCCAACGCCTTTAAAATAGTTGCGCGTGCCAACACTAAATCTTGCCAGTCAAATTCATGCACATGAACACTGTCATTTTCACTGAAAGGTTTACGATTAAGCAAACGCTGTGAGTACTTCCCTACAGGTTTCCATTCCTCATAATTTTGCATATTATAACGATAAATGCCAATCACTGGTTTATTGAGTGCCGATGCCATATGTACTACAGCTGTATCAGGAGTAAAGGTAAAGTCAGCAATATCAATAATGGCCAATGACACTTCAAAACTTGCCGGAAAATTAGGTGAAATAACCATCTTATCATTTACTATCGCAATTAAACGCTTAATAAATTTTTCTTCCCCTGGCGTTGGGATAATGACTAATAAATCATCAGGAAACTGCTGTCGCCATTGAAAAATCAATGCTTTTGCATGCTCCAAGGAAAAGCGACGATATTTACTTGAACCAAATAAATTAACCCCTACTATATGGCTAAATTTTTGTTGTACTTGATTAATAAATTGCTGTAATTCGAATCTCTGTTGACTAAATTCAGGAATAGGTAGTGGGCATTGCTCATCAATGGGTTGAGATATAAGTAGTTTGGCGGCTGCAATATATCGCTCTTTAAAATGGACATATTGTGGTGCAACTTCAACATCAAATAAATGATAGTGCTGTTTATTAAAACCAAGGTAATGCTTGGCCTTAAACTGAGAAGCAAGGCATAAATCTTTATGGCTACAATTTGTACCAAGATCAACAAACAGATCAAATTTACGCTTATTATCTGTAATTATCTGCTTTCTTTTAGCTTTTGTATAAATAATATAGTCATCAGCAGGAGCAGCTTTCTCTATCCATAGTTTTGTCGTCGTCCCCGTTAAGACTGTAATCTGAATATCGGGCCGATATTGACGCAGTAATTTAATAAAACTACCACACATAATAGCGTCACCTAACTTATTATCCCAGCGTAGGAGTAAAACTGATTTAATCTTCGATGGCTCAAAATCTATCTCTTGTAGGCGCTTATCGTATACTTTTCGATAAAGATTAAGTTTTAATGCTTTCACCTTATTACGGATTAAACGCCATCCCGCCTTTATTTTTTTCACCCAATCCATATAAAGCTTAACCACCATAAATATATAAATACAAAATATGAACAATTACATTTAAAACATTAGCTAAAGCATAATAGCTAGCGAGAAATTATATTAACAAATGCACACCGTACAGCAGAATATAGCCTTACGGCTGCTTTTTTTATTTTTATTACTGGTTTTTTTATTTTTTTCTTACGACAACCAATTGTTGATTTTTCATCTCCTCCTAAAAAAACCACACTTGGCTGTACACCGTAAATCGCTTGTTTATGCAAATACGTATAACGTATAAAAACATCTACTGGTAGCGTTATTTTATCACTAGCATTAATAAAAGCTTGAGCACACTTTGGTGTAATAATATAACCAGTAGCACATTGTGGTACTTTTAAGAATTTAACTAAAGTTACCTCACCTTTATTTTCTACGGTATAAAATAATTTCGTTCGCCATGGTTCCAGTCGAATAAAGTGACGTTTAGTCGTCCAATCTTTTATTTTTGAAATAACATATTGAAAATTAGCATCTAAAATAAAATCATCTTCAAGTACAATAATCGGTTGATTGTACTCAATTGCTTTCTCCCATGCTAGCATGTGACTTGCGTAGCAACCTAGTTCACCAACAAGAGCTTTACGACCTCGATGCAAAATGAATTTTTCTTCATCATAACGTTGTAATAAAGGATGTTCTCCTAAACAACCATCCACAGCATCTATAATTTCATAATCCAACCTTTGCTCATCCAATAATTGAATCGCACGTTGCCTTCTGTATGTTTTTGTCTTAAGACTAATTAAAAAAACTTTCATACTATCCTTGAAAAATTTTATTTATAAATACGATCATTAGAATGAGACTTGCTTTCTTTACACTATAAAAATTCAGACCAATATTTCATAATGTTTTCGTGTATTGTAACCTATAAAAATATCTACAAGCGCTTATTAACTTCTTCTTGCTAAATATTGAGATCTACAATGAAAATAATGGTATTCAGTTCATACATGGATGCATGGAACAGCGTTAGACCTGAAGCTGAAATGATCATTGCAATGGCACAACAAGGCCATCAAGTAACGGTTGTGACTCAAGGTAATGCTGATTATGTGGCCCGTTTTCACGAACAAGGCATTAAAGTCATTGATGGATACCCGACAAAAAAAATATGCTGCAACACCATTAAACTTCTTCGCAATGAGCTTAAACAGAACCAATACGATATCGTTTATGCGACCAATTCACGAACGATTCCAAATGCAGCCTTTGCTTGTATCGGTTTTCCTGCCACAAAACTCGTTACTTACCGAGGAACCGTTGGCGGTTTATATCGCCATGACCCTAGCGCATATTTAACTCATCTTCATCCTCGCGTGAATGGTATTTCATGCGTGGCAGATAAAGTACGAGAGGATGTCGCTAAACAGGTGTGGTCAAACCAACATAATGTTGTTGCGATTCACAAAGGCCATAATCTATCCTGGTACCAAACTCAAGCAGCCGATTTAAGTTCCTTAAATATTACTGCCGATGACTTCGTAATTATTTGTGTTGCTAACGCACGTCCAAGTAAAGGCGTGCATGTCCTATTAGAAGCCATGCAATATCTAGTAAAAGAGCCTAATATTCATTTATTACTGGCTGGGCGCGGAATTGATACCACTGTAAATCAACAATTAGCCCAACAAGCACCTTATCCAAATAATATTCACTTTCTTGGCTACCGCACTGATGTACCAGAGTTAATGGCAGCAGCTAATGTACAAATTCAGCCTTCTGTCAGTGGTGAAGGTCTACCAAAAACAGTTATCGAAGCGATGGCAATGGCAGTACCGTCGATTGTTACAACGACTGGAGGTAATGCTGAAATCGTAGAGGATGGTATCTCTGGATTTGTGGTTGAAACCAATAATGCTCACGCAATTGCCGATAAAATTAATTACCTGTACAGCCATAGTACAGAAGCTCAAAATATGGGCTTAAAAGCTCAACACTATATAACCACGACGCTTTCTGTTGAAAATACAGCACAGCAACATCTGGCATTTTTTGAACGCTTATTAAAACAATAAATTATGGTGAAAAATCCCATTATGATCCTGTCATGATTACTGGCAGGATCATTTATTATTAAGCACCACTTTTTTCTGTCGTTGTTGTAATCGACGTTTATTTTCAATACGTGCAGGAAAGACATATAAACAACGTTGTAAAAATAATTTACATTGCTCCCATATAGAATATTGAATCTCAAAGCTAGGATCACAATATTTTTTATAAAGTTGCTGCCATTCTTTAAATTGCCAGTGTGCCACTTTGCCTTTAGTTCTTGATACCCTCGCTTTTTCAGCAAATTTACGACATAAACCGACACCTACCTGCTGCGGATCTGCGATAACAAAATTATTAGCAAAGCAACGATCTGAAAAAATTTGCTTTTCTGGATTATTATCAAGTAGCCCATTTAAAGTAAAACGCGGATCAAATTGCTGCATTGCTCGAATAAATAACATCTGGGTACAATCGATTGAATAGTCTGGAAAACCTATATTATAAGGGCAGTCTTTGGTTGCAATAAAATCATCGATTAAGGGCATATTCCAACAAGCAATAACATCTTCTGTTCGACCAAAATAGAAAAAATCACTCATGTGAAAAACAACAGCCCCCCCTTTTGCGTAACGTCGAGTAAAGGTATTAATTACTACAACTTTTTCATGGAAAAAACGGTCTTGCTCACATCGTTTGGGGAAATCTTGCTGTAAATGGAGAAATGCATCAGAAATCAAATAATTATCACTACGTAACTTCATCGCATAAGGCGTTGTCACTCGCTCTAACCCACTCAAGGTTGAAACAATTTGACGATTATTATTAAACGTCTGTGGGGTTCCATCTACATTATAAGCGCGGACATTAGTTCCCGGATCGTCACATAATACTAATTGATCGTAATCTAAATCAGTAAGATCTTGATTGTGCCAAGTAGATAAAATTATCTTCGCTCCCGGTAAAAAATAGCGTACTGAGTCTAAGCACTTGCGTGTGATTCCAGACTCTTGCTCACGATCACTAAAAGTTTGAACCGGTCCTTGAACCACCACGGTAATATCTTTCGCACTTATCTTATGTCTATTCTTCATTGCCAATCCATTGCCTGATACTCTTCAATTAGCCACGCTTATCACTACTTATTAAATATCTAGAACAGTAGCGAATGATATTTTAACTGATAACAATTAGGTATCCTAGTTAACATTACTATCGTTAGTTATTATAATTAACTCTTATCTAAATGATAATAAAATAAAAATTTAAAATTATGCTTTTAGTCGCCCAGTTAACAATAAATAAAATAATACTTATAAAAAGGAACCTAGCACACCATGAAAAAGTTAGTTATTGATTTAGATGGCACATTAACAACAGCAAATACAGCTGATTATCGACTTGTTTCCCCTAATAAAGGCGTAATCAATAAGCTCATAGACTATAAACAACAGGGCTTTAGTATCACTATTTTTACTGCTCGAAATATGCGGACCTATGAAGGCAATATCGGAAAAATAAACATTCATACCCTACCAATTATTGTAGAATGGCTAGAGAAACATAGCGTACCTTATGATGAAATCATCGTTGGTAAGCCTTGGTGTGGCCATGACGGTTTCTATATTGACGATCGTGCGATTCGCCCATCTGAATTTGCCTCACTTTCAGCAAAAGAAATCAAAGACTTACTTGATAAGGAAAAAATAAAGTGTTCTTGATTATGTCAGCAGCCTATGTTGATCAGGATTTAAAATCTGAATTTGGCAATATACCCCCAAGTTTATTACCACTTGGAAACCGTCGCTTATTTCAACATCAAATCGCTGCGGCGCCCAAGGGAAAAGCACTTTATCTTAGTCTACCGGAGTCTTATGATTTACCAGACATCGATGCTAAATGGCTTCAGCAACACAAGGTTACTGTACTCTCGATTCCGGATAATATATCGCTAGGAGCTTCGCTAGTTATCGCATTAAATCTTATCGATAAGCCAATCGATGCAAATCTTGAAGTATTATTTGGCGATACTCTAATTTCGCCATTACCTACAATTGAAGACTCAATAACGGTCTCTCAAGTAGAAGATTGTTACAATTGGTCTGCTGTAACAAATAACAAACATCATTGGATTCAAAACATTAATAACGATCTTGACCATACTAAAAATAATGTTGTCAGTGGCTATTTTCACTTCAGCCAACCACGTCAACTTATTCGCTGTATAACCCAAAGCCATTGGGATTTTCTTGAAGGCTTAAATCGCTACAACCAACAGATAGGTTTAACTACTATTCGTACAACTAACTGGCTCGATTTTGGCCATGCAAACACTTATTATCGTTCTAAAGCGAAATTCACTACTCAACGTGCCTTTAACCAATTAAAAATATCACCTGAGTGGTGTGAAAAAAGCAGTATCAATGATTTGAAAATTCAGGCCGAAGCGAATTGGTTTGAGCATTTACCACCAATGATGCGTAATTATACGCCTCAATATATGGGTCATTATGAAGAACAAGGTGTTTTCAGCTATCGGCTTGAATATCTTCATCATACAGCTCTAAATGAACTATTCGTTTTTGCCAATTTACCTTCCGTTATATGGCGCCAAATCATCAATAGTAGTTTATCTTTTTTAACTACGTGTCAGCAGTATTTGCAGCCAATTGATCAACCAGCAGCATCACTGGCACAACTCTTTGGTGAAAAAACATCACAACGCCTCAATGATTTTTGTCAAGATCGTGATTTTTCTTTAACAACGACTTGGTGTTATAACAATCAATATCATATCTCACTACAACAATTAGTCACTGACAGCCAGCAATATCTCCCCAACCCTGCTGCGGTTGCGACTATCATGCATGGTGATTTTTGTTTTAGTAATATTTTATATGACTTTAGAACCAATCGTATAAAAACCATTGATCCTCGAGGAATGACACCTGACGGCACCATGACTTTATTTGGTGATATTCGTTATGATTTAGCCAAATTAAGCCATTCTATTCTCGGTTTATATGACTGGATTATTGCGGGCTATTATCATGTCGACATTAGTGATAATAGGATAACCTTTGATATTGCAGGTTTCGAACAACACCAAGAAAATCAACAAATTTTCATTGAGTTAGTGAATGATAAATTTAACCTCTCAGCGGTCAATTTGTATGCGATGCAAATTCAATTATTCCTATCAATGTTGCCTCTTCATGCCGATGACCCTCGTCGTCAAGATGCACTAATGGCAAATGCATTCCGCCTTCATCAACTTATGGTAGCACAGACATTATGATCGTTATCCCAATGGCCGGGTTAAGCTCACGCTTTTTCAACGCTGGTTATACTCAACCTAAATATATGTTAGAAGCTCACAATCAAAGCTTATTTGATCATGCGGTAAAAAGTTTTGAGGCTTTATTTGATACCGAGTTATTTATGTTTATTATTCGAGATGTTTATCACACTCGTCAATTTATTGAAGCTCGTATTACAGCTCTTGGTATCAAAAATTTCCATATTACAGTTCTGACTCAAGAAACCCGTGGTCAGGCAGAAACTGTAGCCCTTGGCCTTGCTGATATTAGCTATCAAGGTTCAATTACTATTTTTAATATCGATACCTTCCGCCCACATTTTAGCTATCCGGATTTGACACTATTAGGCGATGGTTACTTAGAAGTATTTGAGGGTACTGGTGATAATTGGTCATTTGCGAAACCTGCACAAGTAGGCTCGACACAAGTTATAGAAACCGCAGAAAAAAGACCGATATCAAATCTTTGCTGTACTGGACTGTATTATTTTGCAGATATTAATGATTTTCATTGTGCCTATAATAATTATATTTCTAAGCCAATAACTGAATGGGAAAAAGGCGAGCTTTATGTCGCTCCACTGTACAATATTCTAATCAGCGCAGGCAAAGAGATCCATTATCATCAAATAGATCGCCAGCAAGTAATTTTTTGTGGTGTGCCTCAAGAGTATCTTGATTTTTTAAATCAGTAATTAATCCACCCTCATTACTCGGTCAGAGAATCCTAACTCGGTAAATTATTTATGACTAAAATTTTAATCATCGGTCCATCTTGGATTGGCGACATGGTGATGTCGCAGTGCTTATATATTGAATTAAAAAAACAATACCCGGATTGTATCATTGACGTAATGGCGCCAGGTTGGTGTAAAACAGTATTGGCACGTATGCCCGAGATCAACAAAGCAATTGAAATGCCAATTGGTCATGGTGATTTTAACTTTTTTGCTCGCTACCAATTAGGTAAGGTATTACGTGATAACAACTATGATCACGCTTATATTCTACCCAATTCAGCCAAATCAGCGCTTATTCCTTTTTTCGCCAATATTCCAACTCGTACCGGCTGGAAAGGTGAAATGCGTTACGGGCTACTTAATGATTTACGTAACAATAAAAAATCATTTAATTTAATGATTGAACGTTATATTGCTTTGGCTCATCCAGCATCAGCGATGACAGGTTCTGGTTGCCTAACTGATATGCCTTTCCCTGCTCTGACTATTGATACTCAAAATCAACAGCAAGTACTTGAAAAGTTCAACGTTAACCAAAGCCGTACCTCAATTGCACTTTGCCCAGGAGCCGCTTACGGTTCAGCTAAATGCTGGCCAATTGATCATTATGCATCAGTGGCTAAAACGCTTATAGAGACTGGTTGTAATATTCTATTATTTGGCTCAGATAATGAAAAAACATTAACCGACCAAATTGAAAAATCTTTATCTAATAATGCCCAGCAGTATTGTCATAACTTGGCGGGTAAAACATCACTTACAGATGTTATCGATCTATTGGCATCATGCTCAACGGTTATCGGCAATGACTCTGGATTAATGCATGTTGCAGCAGCCGTACAATGCAATGTCGTTGCTCTTTATGGGCCAACCACACCAAATTACACGCCGCCACTCACCGATAAAAAAGCCATTTTACACACAGATATTGAATGTCGACCGTGCTTTAAACGTGAATGTCCTTTAGGACACAACAAGTGCATGACTGAAATTTCACCACAACAAGTCATCAATGCGATTAGTAATTTACAGACATTATGATTCGAACTTTATATACCTTATTGTTAACCCTGATCGCTCCCATATTATTATGGGGGCTTTACCGTACCAAACCAGGAAAACCGGCTTTTGGTTCGCGTTGGAAAGAGCATTTTGGTTTTACGCCAGCGTTACTCAAAGCAGAACAACCGATTTGGATTCATGCAGCGTCAGTCGGTGAAGCGATTGCGATCGTGCCGGTTATCAAAGCACTCAAGCAAGCCTACCCGAAGCAAGCCATTGTGGTAACCACTACCACCAGCACTGGTGCTGAGCAAATAGCAAAATTAGGTGATTTGGTTGAACATCGCTATATGCCAATTGATTTTGGGTGGTGTGTGCGTGGCTTTTTAAAAACGATAAAGCCAAGATTATTTCTTATCGTCGAAAAAGAATTATGGCTCAATACCTTAACTTGTGTTCACCACCAAAACATTCCAACCATCATTGTTAATGCCCGCTTATCGGAACGTTCAGCCAAGCGCTACCAGTCGTTTAGTTTTTTTACTCATCAATTGATCAATAAAATAGATAGAATTCTATGTTTACATGATGATGATGCTCGACGATTTATTGCCATTGGCGCTCAACAACATCAGGTAACAGTGACGGGCTCAATCAAATATGACATCAGTATTGCTGACACTGTTTTTGAGCAAGCACACCAACTGCGCCAACAACTCGGTATAGAGCGCCCTATTTTTGTCGCAGCGAGTACTCATCAAGGTGAAGACGAGCAAGTACTGGACGCCTATCAAGCCGTGCAACAACAATATTCCAATGCGATGGTAATTATTGTGCCGCGTCACCCACAACGGTTCGACAGTGTAGCTAAGCTTGCGCTAGATCGCGGCTTACAAGTCCATCGCCGCACAGGTGCCACACCAATCAATACGAATACTCAGTTATATCTTGCTGATACTATGGGAGAAATGTTAGTCATGCTGGCCGCTGCTGATGTGACTTTTATGGGAGGAAGTTTAATTGGCGAAAAAGTGGGGGGGCATAATTTATTAGAGCCAGCAGCGGTGGCAAAGCCTGCCATTACCGGCCCTAGTTATTATAATTTTGAGGATATCACCCAGCAATTATTAGCCGCTGGTGCGATTGAAATCTGTCATAATAGTCACCAATTAGCGCAACAATTAATAGCCTTATTTAATGACCCTCAACACCAACAACAGATGGGTGTACAGGGCCAAAGAATAGTGATTGAAAACCAAGGTGCGGTGAATAAAACTATCGCGAGTATTAGTAACTATTTAGCCGATGATTAACCTATCGTAATTCGAAGTTGACTTTTGTGTGCATAACCGTCACACAAGGCAATCCAATCATCTTCGCACCACTTAATCGCACGTTTATCGACTTCTTTGAGAAAAGAGCGCTTTAAACGTGCCAAATTGTCGACTTTCCAATCATCACCATCGCGACAATCACATTTATCAAAATCAATCAGCCATGGGCACTGACTATCGTCTAATAAAATATTATGGGCATTCAAGTCAGTGTGGCACACTTGTAAATCATGCATCTTACCAATCATTTCACCAATATCACGCCATACTGTTGCCGCGACCGTTTGGCTTTGTAGTAATGCCACTAAATCACGACTATTGGCAATCTTCTCTACCAAAATATCCGCTTTATATGTCAAACCTTTTTTGACTGCACGCGCGGCAACGGGACGTGGTACATTAACCCCACCATCACGTAATAACTTTAATAGCGCTAACTCAGCCCCACTGCGAGTGTTATGCCAATCAGTAAACCAATAGCTGTCATTGTTCACTTTAGCAAACAGCCCCCCACGGTGATAATGACGCAATGCCATTTCCAGTTTTTCATCGGCAACAAACCATGTTGTGCCACGCCCCTCGGCTGAACCAATAATTGCATCACGCTGACGCCAATACTCAATATCAAAGCAACCATGCGGATCTGCACTTAGATAATCGCTATCAAACCAAATGGCCTGGTTGTTACTGATAATTTCCTGCACTACAGCCTCTCTCGCATTTATTGTTGAATATTTTACAATTTCAATGGCTAGCGGCATAATTCACTGACCACTTTTAATAAGGTAATCTCATGGCTCTGTTCTCAACGCCACCACGTTCAATTTGTATCTTACGTTTATCTGCTATTGGTGACGTATGCCATGCGATTGCTGTTGTTCAAGCCATTCAACGCCAGTGGCCAACGACTGAAATCACTTGGGTAGCTGGTAAGGTTGAAGCACAGTTAATCAATGCATTACCTAATATAAAAGTGATCTGTTTTGATAAAAAGGCCGGCTGGAATGGCATTAAACAGGTTTGGCAACAACTTAAATCATACCGTTTTGATGCACTACTCGATATGCAAGTCGCCTTACGTGCAAGTGTACTATCTTTAGGTATCAAAGCTAAGTATCGGATTGGGTTTAGTAAAAATAGAACCAAAGAAGGCCAATGGTTAGTTACTAATCAGCACTTACCCAATACTGACAGTATACATGTTCTCGATAATATGGCTGATTTTGCACGTTTTATTGGAGTGTCTTTTACGACCCCAGAATGGAATATTCCACTTACCGCAGCAGATAACAGCATTGCTGCACAATATATTAATCAGCCAACACTGGTAATATCACCAGCAGCCAGTAAAGATGAGCGTAATTGGCTCCCTGAGCGCTATGCTGCCATTGCAGATTATGCCGCAACTAAAGGCTTGGCAGTTATACTCTGCGGCTCACCTAGTGAACGTGAGCAACAATTAGGTCAACAAATTATCAGCCACAGCCAAGCGCCAATCACTAATTTAATTGGTAAAACAACCCTGTTACAGCTAACAGCATTATTACGCGCAGCAACTGTAGTGCTAGCACCAGATTCAGGTCCAGCACACTTAGCAACTACCCAAAACACGCCTGTAATTGGACTTTATGGCCATAGTAACCCTGCGCGTACTGGACCGTATTTATCACAGTCATATACTGTTAGTGTTTATCAGCAAGTCGCCGAACAACATTACGGCAAACCATTAGGTGAGTTACCATGGGGAGCACGCGTCAAAGGCAGCGATATCATGCCGCAAATTAGTGTGGCAATGGTAAAAGAAAAACTTGATCTCATTCTATCGCTATCATCACCAATGCCATAAGCTGCAAAGGAAAACATATGAGCATATCAACAGGCAAACCGACACTTGGTGTTGCATTAATTGTTAAAAATGAAGCCAAGCATCTTGCTGCATGTTTAGATACGGTGAAAGACTGGGTCGACGAAATAATTATTTTAGACTCTGGCAGCACAGATGAAACAGAAACCATTGCTCGTCGCTATACTGACAAATTTTATGTCAATAAGCAGTGGCCTGGGTTTGGTAAACAACGTCAGCTTGCTCAACAGTATGTCAGCAGTGATTATGTGTTATGGCTTGATGCTGATGAACGCATCACGCCAGAACTAAAACAATCCATTCAAGATGCACTCCAAACCAATCAACATAATGTGGTTTATAGCGTTAACCGCCTTAGTACTGCATTTGGAAAGTTTATTCGCCACGCTGGCTGGCACCCAGATTGGATTGTACGTTTATATCGCCCACAAGAAACCCACTATAATGATGTTCAGGTACATGAATCGGTGATCATTCCTTCTGGCTGCCAAGTGATAAAAATCACAGGTGCCTTAGAGCATTATACCTTTGATGATTTCTTTGAATTTCAAAAAAAACAATCAAAATATGCTGAACTATGGGCTAAAGAAAAGCACTTACAAGGCAAAAAAACATCTATAGCATCAGCTATTGGACATGCTGTTTTTAGCTTTATACGAACCTATTTTATCAAACGCGGCTTCCTTGATGGTAAACATGGTTTTATTATTGCCTCTATAAATGCGCAATATGTACTTAATAAATATCTTGGCCTTTACCTTAAACAAAATAAGTAACCCATTATGACAACACGTGTTATCTATCCCGGTACCTTTGATCCAATTACTAACGGCCACCTTGATCTTATTGAGCGTGCTGCGGCTATGTTTGATCATGTCATTGTTGGTGTGGCATTTAATCCAACCAAAAAACCGTTGTTCACATTAGAAGAGCGGGTTGAACTTGCCCAACAAATCACAGCACATTTGCCTAATGTTGAGATTGTTGGTTTTTCTGGATTATTGGTCAATTTTGCCCAAGAGCACCACGCCAATATTTTAGTGCGTGGGTTACGTGCGGTGTCTGATTTTGAATATGAATTTCAACTCGCCAATATGAACCGACGTTTGATGCCTGAACTGGAAACGGTATTTTTAACACCAGCAGAAGAGAACTCTTTTATTTCTTCAACCATAGTCAAAGAAGTCGCACTCCATAAAGGAGATGTGAGTCAATTTGTTGATCCAATCATCACTCAAGCCTTATTGGCTAAATTTACTCAAATATAAACAAAAAAAGGGAGCACATTGGCTCCCTTTTCTACTCAATCATCATGGCTTATTTGTTGTAGTATTCGCGATACCAGTCAACAAAAGCTTGCACGCCAGGTTTAACATCAACCGCTGGCTTATAACCAGTTGCTGCAAATAAATCATCAGTATCAGCATAGGTCATGTAAACATCACCCGGTTGCATTGGCATAAAGTTTTTCTTCGCCTCAACACCAAGTGATTCTTCAAGTGCTTCAACATAATCCATTAATTTAACTGGGCTACCATGACCAATATTATAAATACGGTATGGCGCAGAGCTCGTCGCTGGTGAGCCTGTTTCTACTGTCCATTCAGGATTAGGTTGTGGAATCACATCCTGAATGCGAATAACACCTTCAACAATATCATCGATATAAGTAAAATCACGACTCATATCACCATTGTTATAAATATCAATTTCTTTACCTTCCATGATCGCATTAGTAAATTTAAACAATGCCATATCAGGACGACCCCACGGGCCATAAACCGTAAAGAAACGTAAGCCTGTTGTCGGAATACCGTAAAGGTGTGAATAGCTGTGCGCCATCAATTCATTAGCTTTTTTAGCTGCGGCATACAATGATACCGGATGATCAACGCTATCAGCGGTATCAAATGGCATCTTTTGATTTAAGCCATATACCGAACTTGATGACGCATAAACAAGGTGCTCAACTTTGTTATGACGGCAGCCTTCAAGGATAGTCAAATAGCCAATTAAGTTACTATCACCATAAGCCATTGGATTATCTATTGAATAACGTACACCTGCTTGACCTGCAAGATGGATAACTCGATTAAATTTTTGTTCAGCAAATAGATTCGCAATCGCTTCACGATCAGCAAGATCCATTTCAATAAAGCTAAAATTATCATGCTTGATACGATCTAAGCGTGCATGCTTTAGCGCAACCTCATAATAGTCATTAAGGTTATCGATACCAACTACTTGGTGGCCTTGAGCACATAAACGCTCTGTCACTGCACTACCAATAAAACCAGCGACTCCAGTTACTAAATATTTCATCTTCTAGCCCTTTCTGTGTTTTGAAAACACGCATTATTTTTATATGATTTTTAACTATGATAGCAAGATTGGTCAGGATTACTGCTCAAAAAAAATGAACCTATGCTTAATAAAAATCGAATAAATAACTAACTCAGTGCTGACACTTACTACAAAAAACCGTGGCTCGTTGACCAAGTTTTATCTCTGTTAAAAGCTCACCACAACGTGGACAGGGCTGACCACCTTTACCATAAACTTGTAATTCTTGCGCAAAGTAACCGGGTTTGCCATCGGCATTTTTAAAGTCTTTTAGCGTTGTTCCACCTTGAGCAATTGCTTTGTGTAATACGGTTTTTATTTCATTGGCCAGCAAGTGTAACTTTTGTGATGAAACTTTACCTGCAGGGCATTGTGGATCAATTCCTGCCGCAAATAGCGATTCATTGGCATAAATATTACCGACGCCGACCACAATATGATTATCCATGATAAGTAATTTAATCGCTTTACGCTTTGCTTTTGCCTTAGCAACCAAATAATCACCATTAAAATCATCACTCAATGGCTCTGGACCCATTTTCTCTAATACCGGATGGTCTTCCCCTATCGGTTGCCATAGCCATGCGCCAAAGCGACGAGGATCGTTATAACGCAGGATTTCACCACTGGCTAATACCACATCAACATGATCATGTTTTTCAACCACTGAGCCCGCAGGTAATATACGTAAACTACCTGACATACCAAGATGAACGACCGCGTAGCCAATATCAGTTTCTAATAATAAATATTTGGCCCGGCGAACAACCTTGTGAATCACCTGCCCTTCAATATTTTTAATCGCCTCAGGAATTGGCCAACGCAATCTTGAATTACGAATAATGATTTCAATCACCGTTTGCCCAACAACATGTGGGGTGATCCCCATACGAGTCACTTCAACTTCAGGTAATTCAGGCATCTTTCGCTTACTCCGATAATGATGATAATTTTGATGATAACGGTGGGAATAGCAACTCACCAGCCACAGTTACCGCTAACCACTCTCCAGTGCCAGTGTTTAGCAACCAAAAATGCGACAATTGGTAAGCGGTGATCCGCTGAGGTTGCGACAAGCCGACAAACCATGCCTCAACAGTGTGCGGCAGCAGCAATTGCTTTTTTAATACTGATAACTGCTGTTGACTAATTTGGGTTCCTTTCAAAGTTTGCCATCGAGCAATAACTGCTGCGATATCGAGCGCCACCAAAGGCTGACTCTTCCAACCTATCGCTGACTGCTGAAAAGTCATTGTAGGTAACACTAATCGTTGAATAATACGATCCTGAGCAAATAATGGCATCACCACCGCTGGCGCACTCGCCGTCGATGTAACGGTGAAACGCTCACGAAAAAGCTCTGGAAGCCGTATGACAGCGATAAAAGCTAAAACCCCAATGATGATAACGTTATTCCATCCCCGTCGCGTTAGACGCATTCTCAGGCGCTCCTATGCGCAATTATCAATACCGATTAAGATACCATTGCTACTAGCGGCAGCAACAATCAATTATGTCAGTGTCTAACAGAGTATACAGGGAAAGCTAGGAAAGCAGGAAAGCAGGAAAGCAGGAAAGCAAGAAAGCAAGAAAGCAAGAAAGCAAGAAAGCAAGAAAGCAGGAAAGCAGGAAAGCAGGAAAGCAAGAAAGCAAGAAAGCAAGAAAGCAAGAAAGCAGGAAAGCAGGAAAGCAGGAAAGAGTACAAATTTTAAATATAAAAAAACCCAGCTAGGCTGGGTTTTTATCAAAGATTGATAAAACCAATTACTTGATTTTAGCTTCTTTGTAAAGCACGTGCTGGCGAACTACTGGATCAAATTTCTTGATCTCAAATTTGCCTGGCATGTTGCGCTTGTTCTTGTCGGTAGTGTAGAAGTGGCCTGTACCAGCTGATGATACTAGACGGATCTTCTCACGAATGCCTTTAGCCATTGTTCAAATTCCTCTAAACGTTCTCGCCGCGGACACGCATCTCTGCAAGAACGGCATCAATACCTTTCTTATCAATGATACGCATACCTTTAGCAGTAAGACGTAGTTTAACGAAGCGTTTTTCGCTTTCTACCCAGAAACGATGAGTTTGCAGGTTCGGCAGAAAACGACGCTTGGTGGCATTACGTGCGTGTGAACGGTTGTTACCCGTTACAGGACGCTTACCAGTTACTTGGCATACTCGGGACATTACTGTCTTCTCCAAATCGTTTCGCTCGATATCTACCATGGAAATTTAATGTAAAATTCAATTTTACATATAACCACAGCTATCAAAGGTCGCGCATTATACTAAGTCAAAACCAGTTGCTCAAGTCCCGAGCAGATCCTTTCTCACTTTTTTTGTCGAAAATTGTCTATTTTATAGCCAACCGCGCTCGGCAAAGGAAATAACTTCTCCCTCACCGACAACAAAATGATCCAGAACACGAATATCGACTAAAGCCAGCGAATCGCTGATCTTGCGGGTTATTCGATGGTCAGCCTGACTAGGTTCAGCAACGCCTGATGGGTGATTATGCGCTAAAATTAACGCCGCTGCATTAAGTTCTAACGATCTTTTTACAACTTCACGCGGATAGACGCTCGCACAATCAAGCGTTCCTTCAAATAATACCTCTCCAGTTATAACTCGGTGTTGATTGTCTAGGAATAGGATATAAAAGGCTTCGCGCTGTTTATGGCGTAATTTTTTGACTAGATATTGGCGAGTATTTTGTGGATTTGTGAGCGCGTTATCTTTTTTTAAAATTTCTTCTAAATATCGCTCTCCCATCGCTAAAACAGCCTGCAACAGAGCAAACTTTGCCGGACCCAAGCCTTTAACCTCACAAAAAGTTTCTTTATCTGCAGCCAGCAAGGCGCGTAATGAACCAAATTCTTGCAATAAATACGTCGCCAATTCCAACGCGTTCATCCCTTTAATGCCGGTGCGTAAAAAAATGGCTAATAATTCAGCATCGGTGAGTGACTCACAACCGTGAGATAATAATTTTTCGCGCGGACGCGATGCTAATGGCAATTGCTTAAGCGACATATTGTCTCCTTATTGGTATACCACTAGCAAAACAGCCATCACTTTTTACACAACCTAACTAGTACTGTTTTTTGAAATCATCGACAATTTTTAGGATTGATATGACTATTTACAATCATAAAACCTCGACACGATCACTGATAAAAAAACCTAACCACCATTGCAAGCGATGATCGTTGATAGATTTGATGCTATCGTGTCAGCAAAATTTATTGGCTTCTAGACACAGGCAAAACCATGCAAACACTGGCAGGAAAAAAAATCCTTCTCGGCATTAGCGGCGGTATCGCTGCCTACAAATGTGCAGAACTTACGCGTCGCTTAATTGAACGCGGCGCCCAAGTTCAAGTTGTAATGACCACCGCAGCACAAGAATTCATTACACCACTAACCATGCAAGCGGTATCGGGAAATCCTGTTTCAAGTAGCTTATTAGACCCTTCTGCTGAGGCATCAATGGGTCATATTGAACTGGCTAAATGGGCCGATCTGGTTTTACTCGCGCCAGCAACAGCCGACTTAATTGCTCGCATCAGTGCTGGCATGGGTAATGATTTACTGTCGACGCTTTGTTTAGCAACCGATGCACCTATTGCTGTTGCACCGGCAATGAATCAGCAAATGTACCGCAACATTGCGACTCAAGAAAATCTGCTTACACTCCAGTGTCGTGGGTTTACGTTATGGGGACCTGCTAGTGGTGAACAGGCTTGTGGTGATGTTGGTCCAGGACGAATGCTTGAACCAATGCAACTGGTACACCATTGTGAAGATTTTTTTCAACATTCTGATCTAGCAGGATTAAATATCGTCATCACTGCAGGTCCTACTCGTGAAGCGATAGATCCAGTGCGTTATTTAAGTAATTACAGCTCGGGTAAAATGGGGTTTGCTATTGCAAAGGCTGCGGCTAAACGCGGCGCTAATGTGACCTTAATCAGTGGCCCAGTAAATCTAACCACACCAGTAGGTGTAACACGAGTTGATGTCAGTAGCGCTATCGAAATGCAGCAAGCTGCGTTAGCTTACGCAGTAAAAAATGAGATATTTATCGCCTGTGCCGCAGTGGCTGATTTCCGCCCTGCGCAGATTGCTGAACAAAAAATGAAAAAACAATCAGACAACGAAACAATGACCATTCAACTGGTGAAAAACCCTGATATCGTTGCTGCTATTGCTGCGCTAACTAACCAGCGTCCATTTACGGTTGGCTTTGCTGCTGAAACTCAGGATGTCGAGCACTATGCGCGTGGCAAACTCGCCACCAAGAAGCTTGATCTTATTTGTGCTAATGACGTTTCAGTACAAGGACAAGGCTTTAATAGCGACACCAATGCACTCCATTTATACTGGCCTAATGGTGATAAAGCATTACCATTAACCACTAAAGCCGATCTTGGCCAGCAATTAGTGACTGAAATTGTTGCCCTTTATCAACACGCCACGCACTAGAGCATTATTATGAACACTATCGATCTTAAAATTCTTGACCCCCGTGTTGGAACCGAGTTTCCCTTACCCGCTTATGCAACCACAGGCTCTGCTGGGCTTGATTTACGTGCGTGTCTTGATCAAGCATTAATCGTAGCGCCAGGGGAAACTCACTTGGTACCGACTGGCTTGGCGATTCATATTGGCGATTCAAATCTTGCAGCAACGATTTTACCGCGCTCAGGCCTAGGTCATAAGCATGGCATTGTGTTAGGTAATCTTGTTGGTTTAATCGACTCAGATTATCAAGGTCAACTGATGGTATCAGTCTGGAACCGTGGTGACACAACCTTCACTATCGAGCCTGGTGATCGTATTGCGCAATTAGTTTTTGTACCGGTGGTACAAGCACAATTTAATATTGTGACTGATTTTGACGATGCAAGTCTTCGTGGTGAAGGTGGTTTTGGCCACTCAGGTCGTCAATAAGTTTATTTATATCAATAAATATCAATTATGCTTTTGACGTATGAATTTATTTTGATGCTAAAATAACCGATAACGATCAAACACAAAGCGCAACTCTTGAAGGTTGCGCTTTTTTTACTGATAAACTGCATACATTTATCATCCAGTGCTTTTCACGACGCAATGGCATCGCTAAGATAAGCGGGTTTCACGCTGTCCATGGACAGTCTCATTTTGCAAAGGAACGATAATTCATGGCTGGCACCAAAAAAAGCAATCGCCGCGAAGAGATACTTCAGTGTCTTGCTCATATGTTGGAATCAAATCAAGGAAGCCAACGTATTACCACCAAAATGCTGGCGGCTAATGTTGGAGTCTCGGAAGCTGCACTCTATCGCCACTTCCCAAGTAAAGCACGGATGTTTGAAGGCCTGATTGAATTTATCGAAGATTCAATTACTACTCGTATTAACCGCATTCTTGACGATGAAAAAGATACCCTTACTCGCCTGAGAATGGTGCTACAACTGATATTGATGTTTGGTGAGCGTAATCCCGGTTTGAGCCGTATCATGACAGGTCACGCATTAATGTTTGAACAAGATCGCTTACAGTCACGCATTAATCAGTTATTTGAACGCATTGAATCACAATTACGTCAAATTCTTAAAGAACGTAAACTACGTGAAGGCAAAGGCTTCCCTATTGATGAATCCATTTTAGCCGCCCAGTTACTTGGCCAAGTGGAAGGCAGTTTAAGTCGTTATGTTCGCTCAAGCTTTAAATACAAGCCAACTGAAAACTTTGATGATTACTGGCAACTACTTAGCGGTCAATTAGGCTAATCAAACGCAGCATTGATTTAATCTATCAACTGTAGCATAAAAAAAGCGAGCCTCAATCGAGACTCGCTTTTTTATTATTTGGTAGTAATTTAAACTAATTACACACCGTATTGAGTTCGGTACGCAGTAACAGCGGCTAAATGCTGCTCCATACCTGCTTGCTCGCTTAAATAAGTCACCACATCGCCAAGAGAGACAATTGAAATCACTGCGCAACCAAAATCACGCTCGACTTCTTGAATCGCAGATAATTCACCTTGGCCTTTTTCTTGACGATCAATCGCCACTAATACGCCCGCTAAATCAGCACCATTGGCTTTAATGATTTGCATTGATTCACGAATGGCGGTGCCTGCAGTGATCACATCATCAACTAACATAATGCGGCCTTCAAGTTCGCTACCAACTAAGTTGCCACCTTCGCCGTGGTTTTTGGCTTCTTTACGGTTAAAACAGTATGGCGTATCAATATCATGATGATCAGCCAATGCCACTGCGGTAGTGGTCGCAATTGGAATCCCTTTGTACGCTGGACCAAATAACACATCAAACTCAATTTTAGCGTCAACCAATGCAGCAGCATAAAAGCGGCCTAGACGCGCAAGATCACGACCAGTATTAAATAATCCCGCGTTAAAGAAATACGGACTTTTACGACCCGATTTCAGAGTAAACTCACCAAACTTTAATACGCCTTTTTCTAGGGCAAATTCGATGAACTGACGCTGATATGCTTTCATTGTGGCTCCTTAAACGACTTTCGTGTTTTACAATGTTGAAGATAGAAGCAACCTTTACCCATCTCAGTGGTAAAACTGTTGCCGCTGAAATCAATGATTATTCCTCTAACCAATAAATTTCAGATAAAAAAAAGCGGCTCCAATAGGAACCGCTAACAATTAGTTTTCTAAGGCTTGTTTCTGCATCGATATAATATCGGTTATGCCGTCTTTCGCCAGCGCCAGCATTGCCAGCAACTCTTCATGGCTAAACGCCTCACCCTCAGCAGTACCTTGAATCTCAATCATCTTGCCGTCTTCGGTCATCACCACATTCATGTCGGTTTCAGCGGCGGAATCTTCAAGATACTCAAGATCACAAATTGGCTCGCCTTTATAAATACCAACCGACACTGCAGCAACCATACCTTTAAGTGGGCTTTTCTTAATCATGCCTTTTTCAAGCATATAATTGATTGCATCGACCAATGCCACCATTGCACCGGTGATAGAAGCAGTACGTGTGCCACCATCTGCTTGAATCACATCACAATCAACAGTGATCATTTGCTCGCCAAGCACTTTCAAATCAACCGCAGCACGTAAACTACGTGCAATCAGACGTTGAATTTCCATGGTGCGACCGCCTTGCTTACCGCTAGCCGCTTCACGGCGATTACGAGTATGCGTAGCGCGTGGCAACATACCATATTCTGCAGTCACCCAACCTTGACCTTTACCTTTAAGCCAACGCGGCACATTTTCTTCAACACTAGCAGTACAAATTACTTTGGTGTTGCCAAATTCAACCAATACTGAACCTTCAGCATGGGCTGTATAGTTACGAGTAATAGTGATTGGACGTACCTGAGTGGCACTTCTTCCGCTTGGACGCATCGGGATTTCCCTTTGGCTGGATGATATTAACCGGCGATTATAGCGACATCTCAATCCCAGTGCACGAGAAAACCATAGCTTAAACGATAGAATCAACCTTGTTTTGCATTTACAGCAGTAGCCCACAACCCGTGATCTCGCATATAATAATAAAACTCGGTTACGACGCACCTCTATTGTAATTAAAAGATCAGACTTACCGTGCAATACGCTAAGTTTAGCCGTCGCGACCATCATAACCAAAGGGCCACAAGCCAATGATCCATAGTATGACTGCTTATGCTCGTCGCGAAATAAAAGGCGACTGGGGCACTGCTGTGTGGGAAATCCGCTCAGTAAACCAACGTTATCTTGAAACTTACATTCGTATGCCTGAACAATTCCGTAGCCTTGAGCCGGTATTGCGTGAGCGTTTTCGTAAACGTCTAGCACGCGGTAAAGTTGAATGTAATCTTCGTTATGAAGCTAACACCGCTGCTAATACTGAACTCACTATCAATGAAGCCTTGGCTAAACAAGTCATTCATGCGGCGCGTTGGGTAACAGAAACGGCAGGTGAAGGTAATATTGGCCCATTTCAAGTGCTTAACTGGCCGGGCGTGATGGAAGCACCCGAACAAGATTTAGATGTGATAAATAAAGATCTACTTGCAGGCTTTGAGCTTGCTATGGATGATTTTATTGCAGCACGTGCTAGCGAAGGCGACAACATGAAGCAGTTGATCGACCAACGTTTAGCTGCAATTTCAACAGAAGCGATCAAAGTACGCACTTTAATGCCACAAATAATGGTGTGGCAACGTGAGCGTATTATGTCGCGTCTTGATGAAGCTAAAGTCGATCTAGACAGCAATCGCCTAGAGCAAGAGCTGATCATGCTGGCGCAAAAAAGTGATGTTGCCGAAGAGCTTGATCGCCTTGATTCACACGTAAAAGAAACCAACAAAATTCTCGCTAAAGGTGGCGCATGTGGTCGTCGTCTTGATTTTATGATGCAAGAATTTAACCGTGAATCAAACACATTGGCATCAAAATCAATTAATACTGACGTCACAGCATCAGCCGTTGAACTGAAAGTATTGATCGAGCAAATGCGTGAACAGATTCAGAACATTGAGTAAATAATCGCTACTCACACTTTCCAAGTTAATGCTATTTAACTTGGAAAGTTGTTTGAAAAGGTAGTCTGATTATGAAATCTCAATAAAGCCAGCTAGGCTTAGGTTATATTGACTCCGTAAAAAAGATGAATTTTCAAGCAATCAGCTAATTTCAATTATGCGCAGATCGTGATAATCTTCGCGCCCTTCTATCACTGAGTGAAAATAGGCAATGAGCAAAGGTACTCTATACATCGTGTCGGCCCCAAGTGGTGCTGGTAAATCAAGTTTGATTAATGCCCTTCTTGAAACTAACCCGACCTATGACATGAAAGTATCCGTGTCCCATACGACTCGTGGCATGCGCCCGGGCGAGGAAAACGGTGTTCATTACAATTTCGTTAGCGTAGAAGAATTTACCGACTTGGTAGAACAAGGTGCATTCCTTGAGCATGCCGAAGTGTTTAGCAATTACTATGGTACTTCTCGTCCATGGATTGAACAGCAATTAAATAAAGGTATTGATGTCTTTTTAGATATCGATTGGCAAGGTGCACGTCAAATTCGTAAACTTATGCCAGCCGCTAAAAGCTTGTTTATTCTACCTCCGTCAAAAGAGGAATTGGAGCGTCGACTTAATACTCGTGGTCAAGACAGCGAAGCTGTTATTGCCCGTCGTATGGAAGAAGCACGTTCAGAGATCTCACACTATAACGAATACGATTATGTAATCGTTAATGACGATTTCGATGTCGCATTAATTGACTTTAAAGCAATTATTCGTGCAGAACGATTGAAGCAAGACAAGCAAACTGCTAAATATAGAAGCATGTTGACTGCGCTACTAGCAGATCAGTAAGTTATTTTGTACAATTTTCTATTCCTAATTTAATAACCACTGGAGTCCTCCATGGCACGCGTAACCGTTCAAGACGCTGTTGATAAAATTGGCAACCGTTTCGATCTGATCCAAATTGCTGCTCGCCGCGCACGTCAAATGCAAACCGGCGGTAAGGATCCATTGGTTCCTGAAGAAAACGACAAATATACAGTAATTGCACTTCGTGAAATCGAAGAAGGCCTAATTACTAAAGATATCCTTGATGCTCGCGAGCGTCAGGAACTGCAAGAGCAAGAAGCAGCTGAATTAGCAGCTGTTAGTGCGATTGCTGGCGACCATCACCGTTAATCAGGAAACCAGGCATTGTATCTTTTTGATAGCCTGAAAGAAGTCGCAACCAAGTACCTGTCGAAGTCTCAAATTGAGGTGCTTCGACAGGCTTATCTTGTTGCTCGCGACGCCCATGAAGGCCAAACTCGTTCAACAGGCGAGCCTTATATAATCCACCCAGTTGCGGTTGCCCGTATTCTGGCGGAAATGCGTCTCGATATTGAAACACTGATGGCAGCGTTGCTGCACGATGTGATTGAAGATACCGAGGTCACTAAAGAGGATCTAGCCTGCCGCTTTGGCGATACTGTTGCCGAATTGGTTGATGGCGTCTCTAAACTCGATAAACTCAAATTCCGCGATCGCAAAGAAGCGCAAGCTGAAAATTTCCGTAAAATGATCATGGCAATGGCGCACGATATTCGCGTTATTCTGATCAAACTTGCTGATCGTACTCACAATATGCGTACGCTAGGGGCACTACGTCCTGACAAACGCCGTCGCATTGCTCGTGAAACCCTTGAAATATTCTCTCCGCTTGCCCACCGTCTTGGTATCCATAACATCAAATCTGAACTTGAAGAGCTTGGCTTTGAAGCGTTATATCCCAACCGCTACCGCGTCCTAAAACAAGTCGTTGCAGCAGCTCGGGGCAACCGCAAAGAAATGATTAATAAAATTCACGCAGAAATTGAGGGTCGCCTTAATGATGCGGGAATAGCAGCAGAAGTATCTGGTCGCGAAAAGAACTTATACTCCATCTATAACAAGATGAAGAATAAAGAACAGCGCTTTCATTCAATCATGGATATCTACGCATTCCGTGTCTTAGTCGATGATCTTGATACTTGCTACCGCGTTTTGGGTCAGGTACATAACCTGTATAAACCCCGCCCAAGTCGCATGAAAGACTATATTGCGATTCCAAAAGCCAATGGCTATCAATCGCTACACACTTCACTGGTTGGCCCTCATGGGGTACCGGTTGAAGTTCAAATTCGTACTGAAGACATGGATCAGATGGCGGATAAAGGTGTGGCTGCACATTGGACTTACAAAGACGGTGAAACCCCAGGGACTACCGCCCAAGTTAAAGCTCAACGTTGGATGCAAAGCCTACTAGAACTTCAACAAAGTGCGGGTAGCTCATTTGAGTTTATTGAAAACGTTAAATCTGATCTTTTCCCTGATGAAATTTACGTTTTTACCCCTAAAGGTCGCATTGTCGAATTACCTGTAGGCGCAACGGCAGTTGATTTTGCTTATGCCGTGCACACCGATATTGGTAATACTTGTGTCGGCTCTCGTGTCGATCGTCAGCCTTACCCATTAAGTAAGCCACTGAAAAATGGTCAAACCATCGATATTATTAGCGCACCTGGTGCACGACCTAATGCGGCATGGCTTAACTATGTGGTTACTTCACGCGCACGCACGAAAGTACGTCAGGTGCTAAAAACTATGCGCCGTGATGAATCGATTACCCTTGGGCGTCGCTTGCTTAATCATGCCTTAGGTGGTGTCAGTATGCAGGCCATTGCTGCTGAAAACATTACTAAAGTATTAACTGATCTCAAACTTGAAACCGTTGATGATTTATTAACGGAAATCGGTTTAGGTGAGCTGATGAGTGTGGTTATCGCACGCCGATTATTGGGTAATGCCGATGAACTCACTGCCAAAAACAGTGATCGCCGCTTACCGATTCAAGGTGCCGACGGTATTTTGCTGACGTTTGCCAACTGTTGTCATCCAATCCATGGCGACCCGATTGTTGCTCATGTCAGTCCTGGTAAAGGCTTGGTTATTCACCGTGAAGAATGTGCCAATATTCGTGGTTACCGTAAAGAACCCGATAAGTACATGGCGGTTGAATGGAGTGAAGATTTTGAGCAAGAGTTTGTCACTAACCTCAAAGTCGACATGCAAAATCACCAAGGTGCACTGGCCGACTTAACCAACACAATTGCAGCAACAGGCTCTAATATTCAAGGTTTAGCGACCGAAGAAAAAGACGGCCGTCTGTATACGATCACTGTCCGTTTGACCACCAAGAGCCGTGTCCACTTGGCCAATATCATGCGTCGTATTCGTATCATGCCAGATGTGGTACGGGTTGCTCGCCAAAAAAATTAACTGCAGCCATTTAATCTGCTGTTAATACTATGAATAAAACGCCCACTCATGGGCGTTTTGTGTATTTGGCAATCAATCCATATTATTATGGGATCATTGTTATTATTGCCAATGGCTTAAACCATATGACTCCTGATCGCTTTCAACGTATCCATCAAGTATTAGCTACTCGCCAACCCGACCTCACCGTATGTATGGAAGAGGTCCACAAACCCAACAATGTCTCCGCTATTATTCGTACCGCTGATGCGGTTGGGGTCCATAAAGTGCACGCGGTGTGGCCAAAAGAAGCCATGAAAGTACTGAGTCATACTTCAGCAGGTGCCCGTAACTGGGTCGAGCTTGAAACTCACGATACCATGGTTGAAGCTATTAGCGCCCTTAAAGCACAAGGCATGCAAGTTCTTGCGACCAATTTATCCGCTTCTGCGGTTGATTTTCGAGAGGTCGATTACACCAAACCAACTGCGATTATTCTCGGTGGTGAAAAAAATGGTATTACCGCTGAAGCATTAGCATTGGCTGATCAAGATATTATTATTCCCATGGTCGGCATGGTGCAATCTCTCAATGTTTCTGTCGCCAGTGCACTCATTCTCTACGAAGCACAACGCCAACGTCAAAATGCGGGTATGTATGATCGCACTACCACTTTACTTGATGCTAGTGTGGTAAATCGTATTCTATTTGAACGTGGACATCCGGTATTAGCCAATGTCGCTAAACAGAAAAATTTACCGTACCCACAATTAGATGATCAAGGCCAGATTGTTGCTGACGAGCAATGGTGGGCAGCGATGCAAGCCAAAAAGGTCAAACGCCCAGTCGCAACTAGCGTAACTAACAAGGACTAACCATGAGCGGACAACTCCTCAACACTATCGCCCTCACTGAACTGGCTGGTGTTGGCGCCAAAATGGCAGAAAAACTCCATAAAATTGGACTTAATAACGTCCAAGATGTGCTGTTTCACTTGCCACTTCGTTATGAGGATCGTACCCGCATTTGGCCAATTAATCGGGTTGCGCCCGGTCAATTTTTAACGATTCAAGGCGAAGTGAGCCATTGCAGCATTCAATTTGGCAAACGCAAAATGCTAACGGTAAAAATTGGTGATACCACAGGATCTGTCACCTTAAAGTTTTTTAATTTTAATGCCGCGATGAAAAACAGCTTTAGCCAAGGTAAGCAAGTAAAAGCCTATGGTGAAATTAAAGGCAGCCAGTTTGGGCTTGAAATCATTCATCCCGATTACCGCCTTTTTTCTGAACCAACAGAGCTAAGCGTTGAAGAAACGTTAACGCCGGTTTATCCCACCACCGACGGTTTACGCCAAGCCACATTGCGTAATTTAACCGATCAAGCGCTCGCTTTACTTGCAAAGTCGGCGGTGACGGAGTTACTCCCTACGGGTCTTTATGATCAGCAAATGACTCTCGCTCAAGCGTTACAATTGATGCATCGTCCCACGGCTGATATTTCGTTAGAACAATTTGATGCTGGTAAACATCCAGCCCAAAAGCGATTAATTTTAGAAGAGTTATTAGCCCAAAATTTATCAATGCTGGCACTGCGCAGTAAAGGGCAACAACATCAAAGTTGGTCCTTAGCACCACAAGATACTCTCAAGCAACAACTACTCGCCAGCCTACCATTTACACCAACAGGCGCGCAGCAACGGGTTGTGGCTGATATTGAGGCCGATCTTGCACAACCGCAGCCAATGATGCGCCTAGTACAAGGGGATGTTGGCTCGGGGAAAACTCTGGTGGCCGCGCTTGCTGCTTTACGCGCCATTGAGCACGGTTATCAAGTGGCATTAATGGCACCAACTGAATTATTAGCCGAGCAACATGCGCTCAACTTTGCTCAGTGGCTCAACCCAATGGGGATTGAAGTTGGTTGGATGGCAGGCAAGCTCAAAGGTAAAGCGCGAGAAAAAGAACTGGTTCGCATTGCCAATGGTGACGCAAAAATGGTGGTCGGTACTCATGCTTTGTTTCAAGACCAAGTAGTATTTCAGAACCTTGCGCTAATTATTATCGATGAACAACACCGTTTTGGTGTCCATCAGCGGTTAGATCTGCGAGAAAAAGGGGCTGCAAGCGGTTATTACCCACATCAATTAGTGATGACGGCCACCCCGATTCCACGCACCCTTGCGATGACGGCTTATGCCGATATGGATACCTCAGTGATCGATGAGTTGCCACCAGGGCGAACGCCAATTCAAACCGTTGCACTGCCTGATAGCCGTCGCCCACAAATTATTGAGCGTATTCGCGCTGCATGTCAGCAAGAAGGTCGCCAAACCTATTGGGTTTGCACCTTGATTGATGAATCAGAAGTATTAGAAGCTCAAGCAGCATCAGATACCGCCGATGAACTGACCCGTCTATTACCCGACCTCAAGGTTGGTTTGGTTCACGGTCGAATGAAGCCCAAAGAAAAACAAGCAATTATGGCAAGTTTTAAAGCAGGTGAAATTGATTTATTAGTCGCAACTACCGTTATCGAAGTTGGAGTTGATGTTCCCAATGCCAGTTTAATGGTGATTGAAAACCCAGAGCGGCTTGGGTTGGCGCAGTTACACCAATTACGAGGACGAGTCGGTCGCGGCAAAATCGCTAGTCATTGTGTATTGCTTTACCATGCGCCACTCACCAAAACCGCTCAAAAACGCTTAGCAGTGTTACGAGAAAGCAGCGATGGGTTTGTGATTGCGCAGCGCGATCTTGAAATTAGAGGCCCTGGTGAATTACTGGGCACTAAACAAACGGGTATTGCTGATTTTAAAGTGGCTGATTTAATTCGCGATCAATACTTAATTCCTCAAGTACAAAAACTCGCGCGTTATATTCACGATCAATATCCTGATAATGCAGCAGCGATTATCGACCGCTGGATAGGTCAACGTGAAAATTATTCTAACGCCTAGCATTAATTATCACCGCGATTAAAAAAGCCCGCCTCATTGAACTGAGAGCGGGCTTTTATTGGCCATGATTTCACAGCCAAGCAAAGTTAAACCCTCACGGCTTGAGCTTATGTAATGGCAAACTGATCTCCACTCTTAGCCCACCTTCACTGCGATTACGCACTGAAATAGCCCCTTCATTTTGATCGATAATTCGCTTCACAATCGCTAAACCAAGCCCGGTACCTTCGGTTGCACTACCACGGGCAGAATCACCACGAGTTAATGGCTGAAACATTTTAGTGACTTGATTTGGCTCAATCCCTGGCCCATCATCTTCAACGCAAAACCAAGCTGATTTACGATCAACCGAAGCACCGCTGGATATTCTCACCCAACCATTACCGTAGCGTTGCGCATTGATCACCAAGTTGGCTACCGCGCGTTTAAGAGCTACCGCGTTAGCTGAAATCGTACCCGGTACTGGCGTTAATTGCTGTTCAATAACATTGCCATAACTGCCTTCAGTATGTGCCACATCTTCTAACAACAGGTTTAGATCAATATCTTCTTCATCTTGTTTTTTAGTCGATTTTAAATAATCCATAAACTGACTAATGATAGCGTTACATTCTTCAGTATCCGTGATCATCGATTCTGCTAAATAACTGTCTTCTGGTGACATCATTTCAGTCGCGAGTCGAATACGGGTTAATGGAGTGCGCAAGTCATGACTCACCCCCGCCATTAATAAGGCCCGATCATCTTCGAGCTGTTTGATGCCTTGTGACATTTGATTAAAGGCTTTGGTCACAGAGCGAATTTCAGAAGCACCTTGTTCAGGTAACTGCGGCGGTGTTTCACCACGCCCAACTTGTAATGCGGCTTGTTCAAGTTCGACTAACGGCCGATTTTGAATACGAATAAACAACCAACCGCCAGCAATCACTAAGAAAGCAATAATTAAGCTATAACGAAATAACGGCGCGAAATCATCTTCTTGTAATTCAGATAACGGAATACGCATCAAAAAGTTTGGCATCGCATCGGTTTTCATCCACAGCACATAGCTATGAGTGCCAAGCAATAACCGTACGTCGGTTGGTGAATGTAATTCACGCGACATTTCTTCACTCAAATAACTAATATGAGTGGCGTCATTGAATTCTTCAGCACCTGGAGAATTAGGCGCATGTAACGTCACTCCAAGTTCTTCAAGTAACTTACGTCGAATAGGTCGATCAAGATAAATCGTTTGGCCGTCAGCCATCTTAATATCTTCTTTCAACATCAACTTAACTTCGTAAGCTAAAATACGATTAAATTGCTGAATACTTGGCAGTAGCGCGTAATTCACTATAGTGAGATATGAAAAAATCTGGCTTGCGATTAACAAGCCAGCTAATAATATCAGTGTTCGCGCAAAGGTACTTTTGGGCGATAACCGCATGGCTTACGCCTCACGACCATCGGGTACGAAGACATACCCTAAACCCCATACCGTTTGAATATAACGTGGGCGACTCGGATCTTCTTCTACCATACGGCGTAAACGTGAAATCTGTACATCAATCGAACGTTCCATCGCTGAATATTCACGACCACGGGCCATATTCATTAACTTATCACGTGACATTGGCTCACGCGCATTAGTAACCAGGGCTTTTAATACCGCAAACTCACCTGATGTCAGTGGCATTGGTGCATCGCCACGGAACATTTCACGGGTGCCAAGATTAAGGCGGAACTCACCAAACTCAATCACTTTACTTGAGACACTCGGTGCGCCAGGTGCTTCAATCGTTTGACGACGTAATACCGCACGAATACGCGCTAATAATTCACGTGGATTAAATGGCTTTGGCAGATAATCATCGGCACCGACTTCAAGGCCAACAATACGATCAACTTCATCGCCTTTTGCTGTTAACATTAAAATAGGTAGCATGTTATTAGCATTACGTAGGCGACGACAGATAGATAAGCCATCTTCACCAGGTAACATTAAATCTAATACCATTAAGTGAAATGTTTCACGCGCCAGTAAACGATCCATTTGCTCGCCATTAGCAACACTGCGTACCTGAAATCCTTGCTCAGAAAGATAACGCTCAAGCAACGCTCGTAAACGCATGTCGTCATCGACCACTAATATCTTATAATTTTCCTGCATTTTTCACCTTCATCGATCACGATAGCAAGTTGTTACTAAGTGTACGCGAGTCGTAATAACTAACGCTTTATTTAACAAACAATAGCGATAATTATCGATACATAACAATCATCACCAGAAATAAATTATAACATGCTAATTAGTCTCATGATTAGGTTATTAACATCACGCAAATATTCAATCGCTACTGTTTTAGTATGTCTTTATAGCATGGAGATTCAACTCTGAATACTCTTTTACTTGAGAGATTAATTTGCTATATCAACACCATAACATTTCACCTTTGGCACTATCTGCTACAACGTATCGACATCATCAACCCGCTACCATTGAGAGGTCGCAATTTATTATCATCCGACTTTCTATTTTGACTCAGCAATGATAGAACAATGCCAAACAATCGCTTGAGAATAATGATGAGAACTAACTTAATCACCCGTGAAGGTTTTGATAAATTAGAACAAGAACTCAATTACTTATGGCGTGAAGAACGCCCAGAAGTCACCAAAAAAGTAACTTGGGCAGCAAGCTTAGGTGATCGCAGTGAAAATGCAGATTACCAATATAATAAAAAGCGGCTGCGTGAAATTGACCGCCGAGTACGATTTTTACGTAAGCGCTTAGAAGCAGTTAAAGTCATTGATTATTCCCCTCAACAAGACGGCAAGGTGTTCTTTGGTGCTTGGGTTGAGATTGAAAATGAAGCTGGAGAACAAAAGACATTTCGCATTGTAGGGCCAGATGAAATCTATGGCCGCAATGATTACATTTCTATTGATTCACCGATGGCACGGGCATTGCTCAGCAAACAAGTGGACGACGATACCGTGGTAACAACACCGCTGGGTAAAAAGATGTGGTTTATTAATCATATTCGTTATCAAACCCAATAACGCTAAGACAGCCTAACACACTCTTCACCGCGGTTGACTTGCCAGATCAAGATTCAGCCGTAGAATGGAAGCTTAACGATCAACAAGAGATATCAACGGATGAGCAACGCTATCAACCAACAGATTGCCACAGAGCTGAATGTGCGCACTGAACAAGTGAATGCTGCAGTTACCCTACTTGATGACGGTAATACGGTGCCTTTTATTGCCCGTTACCGTAAAGAAGTCACTGGCGAATTGGATGACACCCAACTACGTCATTTAGAATCACGTTTAAGCTACCTGCGTGAACTCGATAGCCGCCGTCAGGTGATTCTAAAATCAATCACGGAACAAGGTAAACTGACACCAGCATTGGCTGCTGAGATTAATAGTGCTGACAGTAAAACCCGCCTTGAAGATCTCTACCTGCCTTATAAACAAAAACGCCGCACTAAGGGGCAGATTGCGATTGAGGCTGGCATTGAGCCACTCGCAGAGTTGCTATGGGATCAACCACAGCATTCACCAGAAGAAACGGCACTACAATACCTAAATCCTGAGCAAGGATTTGCGGATAGCAAAGCCGTGCTTGATGGTGCGCGCGCTATTCTGATGGAGCGCTTTGCTGAAGATGCAGCATTGCTTGAAAAAATTCGCCGCCAGTTAAATACTCACGCCGAACTTACTTCACGTATCATTGAAGGTAAAGAGCATGACGGCGCCAAATTTAAAGATTATTTCGACTATAACGAGCAGATAAAAAACATTCCATCGCACCGCGCTCTGGCATTATTCCGTGGTCGTAATGAAGGCTTTTTACAACTGTCACTCAACGCTGATCCTAATACCGAACAAACTGTTCGTAGTTCATATTGTGAAGTGATTATTGCTGAACATTACCACGTTAGTTTAGGTACTCAAGCTGCAGATGCATGGCGCAAACAAGTGATCAGCTGGGCATGGCGCATTAAAATTTTAATGCACATGGAAACTGAACTGATGGGTATTTTACGTGAAAAAGCCGAAGACGGTGCCATTCAAGTATTTGCCGATAACCTCCATGACTTACTGATGGCAGCCCCAGCAGGACCTCGTGTCACACTGGCACTCGATCCTGGTTTACGTACCGGTAGTAAAATTGCGGTGGTTGATGAAACCGGTAAAGTATTAGATACCGCTACTATCTATCCGCACCAGCCACATAACAAAATTGTCGAATCCACCAAAACAGTCGTGGCGTTAATTAATAAACATAACGTCAACTTAATTGCGATTGGTAACGGCACTGCTTCACGTGAAACAGATGCATTTGTCACTAAACTGATTAAAGACAATCAGCTTAAAGTACAAAGTGTGATGGTCAGTGAAGCGGGCGCATCTGTTTACTCAGCATCAGAACTGGCAGCGAAAGAATTTCCAAATCTGGATGTCTCTATTCGTGGTGCAGTTTCAATTGGCCGTCGTCTGCAAGACCCGCTAGCGGAGCTGGTTAAAATCGATCCGAAATCAATCGGTGTTGGTCAATATCAGCATGATGTTAGTCAAAGCATGCTGGCTAAACGTTTGGACGTGGTAGTCGAAGACTGTGTAAACGCCGTTGGTGTTGATGTTAATACAGCATCTGCAGCACTACTCACACGCGTTGCTGGCTTAAATACTACCATTGCACAAAATATTGTTAATTATCGCGATGAAAATGGCCGCTTTGATAGCCGCACTGCGCTTAAAAAAGTAGCGCGTTTAGGGCCAAAAGCGTTTGAGCAATGTGCTGGATTCTTGCGAATAATGAACGGTAAAAACCCTCTTGATGGCTCTGCGGTTCACCCTGAATCTTACGCGGTAGTGAAAGCCATTTCAGCAGCTAACAATAAACCTGTTGATGCGATTATCGGTAATACCGAGTTCCTACGCAGCTTAAAAGCGGTTGACTACACCAATACTAATTTTGGTGTACCAACGGTAACCGACATCATTAGTGAGCTTGATAAACCTGGTCGAGATCCTCGCCCTGAATTTAAAACAGCAACCTTTGCTGATGGCGTCAACGAAGTCAAAGATTTGATTCCAGGTATGGTCTTAGAAGGCGTGATCACTAACGTGACTAACTTTGGTGCTTTTGTTGACGTTGGTGTGCACCAAGATGGTTTGATCCATATATCTGCCCTATCTGATAAATTTATTTCAGATCCACGTGAAGTGGTTAAAGCTGGTGATGTGGTAAAAGTTAAAGTAATGGAGGTCGATGTTCAGCGTAAACGTATTGCAATGACGATGCGTTTAAGTGATGAGCCTGGTCAAGAAAAACCATCTCGCCAAGCCACCAACACTGCGGCACCTCGCCAGCAACCATCATCGCAGCAAACACGTCAACATACTCCACCAGCATCACCCAAAAACAACCCACCTATGGGCGGTGCTTTTGCGGCTGCGTTTGCCAATGCTAAGAAAAAATAATCACGATTAAGCGCTAAAGAATAAGCTACATACTCGCAGTCAGACTCCCCGTCTGGCTGTGAGTTTAAATAACCTTCAAATACTGCGTCGGTGGATTAGGCAGTGTTGCTTGAGCATAATGATGACTGACGACACCTTTAGTGCGCTCACTATCACTGATCAATGCTAGCTGCGCTAACAACTCACGTGGCAACTCAATGTGCATCGAATAACCGAGATCTGCAGCTGGCGCAACGTAATTATCCAACGATAACACTCGTACAATTTGAGCTAATTGGTGCTGATAGCCCTCAAATAGTTTCGCCTGTGATTGTGAATAATCAGGGTGTTCACTTGCATCCCAACTGGGCTTATTACGCTGTTTTTCTTCTGCCGTCAGGGATTTTTCTGCTGTTGCGGCACTACTCTCAACCACGGGGATAATTTTTTCACGCACACGGTTATCTCGCGCCACTTGATCCGTTAATGGATTAGTGGTTGTCGCTAATACCGGCACACTTGATTGTAATGGAGCAATCACCATCTTGAAAAACCCACCGTTGCCATGTGAAAAGTTCGCGTTATAACATCCTAGGTACTATATCGACCGTCTACGATAATTATTTACCTTAATAATCATTACGTAATGCTCTTATCTATTGCATTCCACATCAGCAGTTAGCTAATAAAATCGCTCACAACAGCAATAAACTCATCCAAATGAGAAATAAACGGTGCATGAGACGCATCAGCAAAAACATAACTTTGTGAATGAGGATATTGGGCACTTAATACAGGCTCAGTTTTAATCGGCACTAACGCATCTAAACGTCCATATAAACGTAACCACGGCTGTGACAATTCTGCTAATGACGGCCGTAAATCGATATTTTCTAATAATTCTAACCCAAGGGTTAACGCGGCTAATTGTGGCTGTGGTCTTGATAATACTGCTGCTTTCAATTGTCGAATATCTTCTTTTGCAGTGCGACTACCTAAGCCCTGCAACACCAGAAACCGTTCAATAGTAATAGCAAAATCAGTCACTAGTTGGGTTTGAAAATTAGCCAGTACCCGTGGTTGAATACCGTTCCAATCCGTTCGCGACATAAAGCATGGCGAACTGGCAACGGTGATTAATTTGGTCACCCTTGAGGGTGCTGTTAGTGCAGCTTGTGTCGCAATCACTCCACCTAATGACCAGCCTAACCACACTGCAGTTGGCGGTGCTCGGTCTAATAACCGCTCAACGATATCAGTTAATGAAGCCGCACTAATTGCGCCGTTATCACCATAACCTGGCAGATCACACCAATGGACACAATAATGCTGACTTAGCATCGGGATCACATCTTGCCATACACCAACATTCATTCCCCATCCATGAATGAGAACCAAATCTGGCCCTTGACCTTGACTGTACCAATTAAGCTGCGATGTCATTTATAGTTCCCTACATCAATTGTTTATGAGTAATAATGATGCCAAATAGAGTGCCATCATGGCGAGATAATTTATACCATCGATTATTGTTTAAACATTGCTCTCTGTGCCAACTGCCACTCACTCACACTGAACAGTATTGGTGCAACCATTGTATTAGCCACTTTCCAACCCTACCCTATTGCCAACATTGTGGTACCACCATGTTAAGTACCGTTACCAATTGTGGTCGCTGTCTGAGCAATCCACCGCGATGGCATCGCCTCTATCGTTTAGGTGAATATCGACCGCCATTACAGCAACTGATCCATCAATTTAAATTTTATGGTAAGTTTTGGTTAGCTCAGCCACTGGCACAACAACTTGCTTATCAAATTACTGACCCTGCTCCACTATTATTACCCGTTCCGCTCCATTGGCGACGCTATTGCTTGCGTGGGTTTAATCAAAGTCATCAATTGGCATTAGCATTAGCTGCTATTTTAAATAGCCAAGTTAATCAACATGCTTTTCAACGTCTGCGCCACACACCATCTCAGCAACAACTAACCAAAATTCAACGGCGCCACAATCTTAAATATGCTTTTAAATTACACTCTTGCAGCTTACCAGATCATGTCGCGATCATTGACGATGTCGTCACCACAGGTGCCACCGTCGATCAATTGACACAGTTGCTGCTGCAGCGTGGCGTTAAGCGTGTTGATATTTATACGCTATGCCATACTGAACAATCACTTAATTAATCTTGTATAAAAAAGACGCGCATTAATTAATAAAACGTGGTCAAATAAAAAATGTCGCTTTAAAGATGCGACAATGACTCACAAAGAGTAGAATGAATAAAACTTACTAAATAAGTCAGGTATTACATCGTGTCCATGATCACTATTACTGAAAGCGCTCAGCAGCACTTCGGCAAGCTTCTTGCCCAGCAGCCTGAGGGTACTAATATCCGTGTTTTTGTTGTAAACCCAGGCACCCAAAGTGCTGAATGTGGCGTATCCTACTGCCCACCAGAAGCGGTTGAAGCAAGTGATACGGAAATGAAACTTGAGCTATTTTCTGCTTTTATCGACGAATTAAGCCTTCCCTTCCTTGATGACGCTGAAATCGATTTTGTCACTGATAAAATGGGTTCACAGCTAACATTAAAAGCACCTAACGCTAAAGTGCGTAAAGTTGCCGATGATGCATCACTGATTGAACGTGTTGATTACGTACTTCAAACTCAAATTAACCCCCAACTTGCAGGCCATGGTGGTCACGTATCCCTGTCTGAAATCACTGAAGATGGCGTTGCTATTCTACAATTCGGTGGTGGTTGTAATGGTTGTTCTATGGTTGATGTGACACTAAAAGAAGGCATCGAGAAAGAGCTGCTAGTGCAATTTGAAGGCGAATTAACTGGCGCACGTGATATTACTGATCACGCCCGTGGCGATCACTCTTATTATTAATGGTGTAGAACCACAATTGCAGCAGATAGCAAAAAGCCGCATTAAAATGCGGCTTTTTTATTATTGGACGATCAATTTAGAATGTGAATAGTAACCGTACGCTTACCCCATTTACGAGCAGCTTTTACATCATTACCCATATAAATATCAATCTTATTACGCCAACGACGGTGCATTTTATCTAGCACTGTATACTCGCCAGTTAAGCCTTGAATTTTAATTCGAGAGCCCTTTTTAAGTCCTTTATGGAGTAAGTCTCGTGATATTGCCACAGCTTTCATGCCGGGCTTTAACCGTACTCCCCAAGCTGTCAAATTAGGTTTATGATTGGTTTGTGCCCGTACAGAATTGTAAGCAGTTGCAGTAACCCGTAATGTTTTTATCGAATGAGCATAGCTAGGAAAGCTAAAAAGCAGTGACAAAAACACGATAAAACAAATCGATTTTTTCATTTTCTACGATGCCTTGAGAGTCAAAGCACCGTATTAGACCAAAAACCTGCCATCAATAATATATTTATAGACCATTAATACTGTCAATAAATAAAATTATGTTCTGACAACAGTGATGGTTACCCGTCGTTTACCCCAATTTTTAGCCGCTCTAACATTTTTACCCATATAGATATCAATCTTACGATTCCAGCGATGGTGCATTTTATCCAGTACCACATATTCACCGGGTAAACCTGAAATTTTGACTTTAGAGCCGCGCTTTAGCCCCATTTTAAGTAAATCTCGAGAAACAGCGATAGCTTTCATGCCCGGTTTTAAACGATCTCCCCAAGCTGCAATATTAGGACTAGAATCTGTTTGCGCTCGCACTGAATTATATGCTGTTGCGGTAACATTCAATTTTTTAAAACTGCTGGCATAGCTATGAACACTGAAAGTTAAACTCAGAACCAACAATAAATAACCTATAATCTTGTTTGTCATTTGCGCCACCTGGATAAGAAGTGAACGCATTTAAGCAAATCATAATCACGATTGAAAGCCTTTTTTGTGTAAAAAATCGTCAATCCTATTCGTAAAAATGATAACTGGTTGTTTATAAAGTGTGTGGTAAAAATATGTTTTTCCGCCATTGCAAAATAAATATCACTGCTAATATCGCCCCTCGCAACGCCATAAAACCCACCATCGCCGCCCATAAAGCATGATTACCATAGCTGCTCATTAACCACCAAATTACAAAGAATCCGCAGGTTGCTAAAAACATGCTATTACGCATATCTTTACCACGCGTCGCTCCGATAAATACCCCGTCTAATAAAAAGCACCACATCGCGACTAATGGCACAGCAGTCAACCACGGCAAATAATTATCTGCTTGTTGTTGAACCGCGGGAATATCAGAAATAATTGCAACTATTTGAGTGCCAAACAGAGCAAAAATAGCGGTTAACCCCAATGAAATTAATAAACCCCAAAATGTTGTCCCAACCAAATAACGCTCAAGTTGCCCTTTATTACCAGCTCCAACAGCTTTTCCGACTAAAGCCTCCATTGCATAGGCAAACCCATCCATAGCATAAGACACCAGCATTAAAAAACTCATTAATACCGCATTAGCTGCCACCACATTATCGCCTAAATGCGCTCCCTGAAAGGTCATAAAAGTAAATGTCGCTTGCAAACATAAACTGCGTAAAAAGATGTCGCGATTGAGCTTTAGTAACCGCCCCATACCATGACGGACACTGGCGAGTTTTTGTTTTAGTGGCGGTAAACCTAAACGTAACCATTGCTGAGCGACAAACCATAAGCCCAATACCATGCCACTGTAATCAGCAATAACCGATGCTGTCGCCGCACCTTGCACCTTCCACCCCAAACCTAACACAAAGACTAAATCTAGCGCGATATTGACGACGTTCGTTACAATAAGTAACCACATTGGCAATTTTGCATTTTGGACACCCAACAACCAACCCATGATCACAAAATTAGCTAAAGCCGCTGGTGCGCCCCAAATACGGGTCGAGAAATACTGATTCGCATATAATTTCACTTCACTGCCAGCGCTACTAAAATGAAAAATGAGCTGACTTACTGGCTGGTGTAATACCACTAATACCGCACCCAATAGCCACGCAAGTGCCATGCCTTGAATAAAAATGACCGCTTGAGCATCTTTGTTAGCACTGCCTTGCGCCTGAGCAGTAATACCAGTGGTTGCCATTCGTAAAAAACCAAGTAACCACAGCGTCACATTGATCATGGTGCCACCCACAGCAACACCACCTAAATACCATGATTGATCAAGATGACCGATAACAGCAGCATCGACCAATCCCAGCAATGGCACAGTAATGTTAGATAGCACCATCGGCAGCGCTAACGCGAAAACCTGATAATGAAGTGATTTATCTTTTAATACAGCAAACACAGACTTCCCTTAGCTTTCTAAAATAAGGGGCCAGTTTACCATTTGAGAAAAGTGACAACAGGCTGATTACGATAACAAAGTCTCAGCCTGTGACGTAATATTAAGTAGGTATAAACGCTAACCACCAATGATCAACTAATAACACCACAAACAAGGCTAATATATGCCAGATTGAATAGTTAAATGTTGCCCATGCGTGGCCTGCGTTATCAAAAAATTTTAGTTTGATGGCATAACCAATAAAACCAAGGTTTAACAAGCTACTGCCTATTAAATAAACCCCTCCACTCATGCCAGTTAGCCATGGTAATAACCCTACCGCAAATAACAATAAGGTATAAAAAAGCACCATGGTTTTGGTGTATTCAATCCCATGAGTAACGGGTAACATCGGTATACCTGCTTTGGCGTAATCATCGCGACGGTGAATTGCCAGCGCCCAAAAATGAGGAGGGGTCCATACAAAGACCAGCATGACTAATAACAGTGCATGAGGATTGACACTGCCTGTCACTGCAACCCAACCTAACAATGGTGGTGCTGCTCCTGCTAAACCACCAATAACAATATTCTGCGGAGTAGCATGTTTTAACCATACCGTATACACCACAGCATAACCGACTAAACTCGCCATCGTTAACCATGCCGTAAGTGGATTTAGCTGCCACAATAAAAGAAATCCTGACACCATTAAGACACTTGCAAACAATACTGCATTGACTGTTGCGATACGCCCTTTTGCTAATGGGCGATGGTAAGTACGTGCCATTTGGGCATCAAAGCGCCGATCAAGCACATGATTAAACACCGCAGCGGCGGCAGATTGTAAACCAATCCCTGCTAACCCAAACACCACCACTTTGAGCGTGGGTACCGTTGGCACCGCAAGACACATTCCAACCAATGCTGTAAGCAATAGCATTGCTACCACTTTAGGCTTGGTCATGGTGAGATAATCTCGCCACACCGCCGAGGCTAATATCGAACCACTACTACGCTCAATCCATTGTAATTTATCCATATAATTACTCCTGAGGCAATGGTTGTGTTATCGCGTGTGACCATCGAGAACCTACTCCCACTCGATAACTCACACTCACCATCATCACCAACAAACCTAGTCCTGTAACATTGTGAGCAACAGCAACTGCTAGCGGTAAACTAGCCACCACATTCGTCACTCCTAGTACAATTTGTACTAACAACAGCAGCACTAAACCTAAGCTATAACGTCGCAATGAATGTTGTAACCAACATAACCACGCCATGGTTAATACCACCACTGTAGTAACCATAGCCCCAATTCGATGTACTACATGAATAGACACCCGTTGGCCATAATCAAGCACGCCATACTGATAACTGTCATGCGGAGGCTGCACTAATAAAAAGGCTTTTACGTCAAACAATTGTTGCCAATTGGCTTCACAGATCGGCAATTGGCTACACACCAATGCGGCATAGTTCGCCGCAGTCCATCCACCTAAAGCGATTTGAAAAAACACCACTACAACACTGATGATCGCCGCTATTCGTAACCGATATAGGGATTTTACTGCAATATTGGTTGTCATTTGGGGCGGGGATTGAAGTCGTAATCGCAATAACCACAATAAACTCACAATGCTAAAGCCACCTAATAAGTGCGCCATTACCACCACCGGCATCAATACTAACGTCACGGTCCACATACCTAATAAGGCTTGTACAACCACCATAAATAATAACAATGCCGGTAATAGTTTCGGTCGCGATGGTTTTCGCCACGCCATAATATTAATTGCAGCAACGAATAAACCTAAACTACCTGCAATATAGCGATGCAGCATTTCATTCCATGCTTTTTGAGGCTCTAACGGTGTTTGAGGGAAAAATGAGGCGGCGGTTTGTTGCTCAAGCGTGGTTTGAGGTACGGTTAAAAAACCATAACAACCCGGCCAATCTGGACAACCCAGCCCCGCTTCCGTTAGCCGAGTAAACGCTCCGAGAGCCACTACAGCAACGGACAATACACAACTAAAACTGACTAAAAAAAAGAAATATCGATCATTATTGGTGGTAGTAATCATTCGTTATCCTCCCTAATGACAGCAATGACTTAACCTATTTTTGAGACTTTTAATAACCGTTTTAAATCACGTAAAACATCTTTTCCCTGGCGTAATATCTGTTGATCACCCGTCACCAATGGGTAAGCCATTAGCATATTACCGTGAGGGTCTGCGATATAAATTGTTGCCAAGCCATATTCTAATTGTGCTAACTGTTGCTGCAACGAAGTATCTATTTGGCGCTGTTCTAACCCCTGTAGCAGTGATGTCGTAGCGCTATTATCGCGACTGACCAGTACAACACTCTGCAGCCGATTGCTATCTGCTCCAGCAGCTTGTGGCACTTGGCGCAAATTAAATAATGCCCCTTGGCAACGCTCATCACAGCGCAAAGGAAGTCGATAAATCAGTTGCCAAGTCTGCGGTATCGCAAATTCAGCAACGGTTACTGCAGGCTGCAATAGTTGACCTCTATTGGTTACTCCCCCTTGATACCATTGCTGGTGTAACATCAATTTAGCCACAATAATGGGCACGATAAACACCATAGCAACGACCAATAACACCTGATATTTTTTCATGCCGCTTGCTCCTTGCGTAGCCATAATAAAGACATAAAAACCACCGCAATCGCGAGTAAAAACCACTGCATTGCATAACCATAATGTTTCTTTGACCCCATCACGACCGGCTGCCATGTTTGCGTTAATGCGATAGGGCTTGAGGCTGATATTTGAATAATCCACGGTAATAGTGGTTGTTGTAATTGTTGAGTAAGCCAAATTAATTCAATATTTTGCACTCGTAATGGCCATTGATTATCAGCATTATCCGGCTTAAATTGTAATAACTGCTGCGCTGGAGCAACCACACCAGTGATAATTTGACGACCATCAAAAGTCGGTAACGTCGGCAGTATATTTCGATATGGTGGAGCAGCAATCCAACCAAGATTAACTAATACCCGTTGTTGCTGGCTCACAAAAGGTAAGTAAAGATGGTAGCCAGGGCGGCCGCGATAAAGCTGGTTATCTAATAAGATCGGATGATGATTATCAAATTCACCTTCAATGGTAATGCTATGCCATAACGGTTGCTGCGGCAGATTAGCTAAATCAACCAATATCGTTTGCTGTCGCGTCGTTACTTGGGATTGTAACTGCTGCTTTTCATTGGCGCGGCTCATTTGCCACCACCCAAGTTTTAATAACAAAGCAACAACGGCAATGGTAAACATAATAAAAGCGATAGATCGCATCATTAAGTATCCTTTTATCGCTAACAGTTAAAACCCGCTATGCTTTAAATAGCCACTTGAGGAGCATCTAACATGCTAATTAAATTGTTATTTATCGTCTTATTAGTACTAATGATTATTTATCTATTTCGTGCTCTGCCACTGATGTTAAAAGCGCAATCATCACCACCGCTTTCGCATTATCTTGGACGGCGATTACTGATTGCGGTCATTTTGTTTGGATTGCTCGTTATTGCCTTAATGACCGGTGTTATTCAACCTAATCCGAATCCTTATACGCTTTAACCACCCTTGCTTTACTCACTTTTGTTTTTGCTATTAATTAGTTCGAGACACTCAATATCGCGCTTAATTGACTATAAAATATAAACAAACACGAATAAGCATAACCACACCACATCCACAAAATGCCAATACCAAGCTCCAGCTTGAAAAGCAAAATGGTGTTGAGGAGTAAAATGCCCTTTTAACACTCGGCACCAAACGATAAATAATAAAATTGCACCTAAGGTGACATGGACACCATGAAAGCCGGTTAACATAAAGAAGGTGTTACCATAAACACCACTCTCGAGACGTAAGTTAAGATCACGATAGGCATGGATATATTCCACCGCTTGAAGATAAACAAACACTCCACCGAGTAATACCGTGACCAATAAAAATAAACTTAATCGACGCCGTTGATTGTTTTCTAATGCCAGATGAGCAACATGCAGTGTGATAGATGAAGTGAGCAGAATAATAGTGTTATATAACGGTAATCCAATTGGTCCCATTGCTTGGGTTTCAGTACCATCAGGAGTAACAACTAGCGGCCAATCAGCGACAAAATGCGGCCATAATACAATGTTGGTCATGGCATTATTACTGGCGCCACCGAGCCAAGGTACAGCAATCATTCGTATATAAAATAACGCCCCAAAAAATGCGCCAAAGAACATCACTTCCGAGAAAATAAACCAACTCATACCTTGTCGAAACGAGCGATCCATTTGAGTACTATATAAACCGCCCATTGATTCGATGATCACATCGCGAAACCAACCGGTTAGCATGATTAAAATTAATCCAACCCCGGTTAATAAAATCCATGGCCCTTGCCCTGCTAATAAATCGCCGACGGTCGCCCCTGCACCTAAGGCAATTAAAAATAATGCCACCGCCCCTAAAATAGGCCAACCACTAGCCGCTGGAACATAGTATTCATCAGAGCTTGCTAGCGTAGATTGCTTAGAATCATTATAAGAGTTCGACATTTTTCACCTCATTCACTTGCTCATTAGGTTGAGTAAGGGGTTGCGCAGTAGCACTTACGTCATAAAGGGTGTATGCCAATGTAAGAACTTTAATATCACGCGGCAGATCAGGATCAACAAAAAATACTAGCGGCAACTCAGCCTCTTGACCCGCAGCTAATGGTTGATGATTAAAACAAAAACATTCAATTTTATTAAAATATTGCGCAGCAAGCCCTGGAGTTACAGACGGTACAGCTTGGCCAATAGATGCTTGGGTATTAAGGTTTTTAGCCAAGTAGTTAATGATTTTTGTCTCTCCAGGATGAACATTCACTTGCGTCACCTGTGGTGTAAATTGCCATTTCACATCAGGGTTAATATAGGCAACAAACTCCACCGTCACGGTTCGACTTCGATCAACCCTATCGCTCGCCGCTGTTGGCGTTGTCGCCGTTTTGCCATTGATACCGGTAATATCACAAAACACGTCATATAAAGGCACTAACGCAAACGCGAACCCAAACATTGCTATGGCTGCAAATACCAATCCAATTACCGAACGTTTTGATTGCGGATCCATATCAACCTCTGCTAATCAATTTTAGGCGGGGTTGAAAAGGTGTGATATGGCGCCGGAGATGGCACTGTCCACTCTAAACCTTCAGCCCCTTCCCAAGGTTTTGAGGCCGCTTTTTCTCCACCTCGTATGCACTTCACCACCACAACAACAAATAACAATTGTGACAAGCCAAATAAAAATCCACCGACGCTCACCACCGCATTAATATCAGCAAATTGCAGCGCATAATCAGGAATACGACGTGGCATACCAGCAAGTCCAAGAAAATGCATCGGGAAAAACAGAATATTGACTGAAATTAATGAGCACCAAAAATGCCACTGCGCTAACCGTTCATTGAACATATGCCCAGTCCATTTAGGCAACCAATAATAGGCAGCCGCCATAATTGAAAAAATCGCTCCTGACACTAAAACATAATGGAAATGGGCCACCACAAAATAGGTGTCGTGATATTGAAAATCTGCTGGAGTAATAGCCAACATTAGTCCTGAAAAGCCACCAATGGTAAATAACACAATAAATGCAATCGCAAATAGCATCGGCACTTCAAACGTCAGCGAGCCACGCCACATGGTCGCAACCCAATTAAACACTTTGACCCCTGTTGGCACTGAAATCAGCATGGTGCAGTACATAAAGAAAAGTTCAGCAGCAACCGGCATACCAGTGGTAAACATATGATGCGCCCACACCAAAAAACTCAATCCAGCAATCGAGGCGGTGGCATACACCATTGAGCTATAACCAAAGAGCTTTTTACGCGAAAATGCAGGGATAATTGCCGAAATGATACCGAAACTTGGCAAAATCATAATATAAACTTCAGGGTGGCCAAAAAACCAAAATATGTGCTGGAACATCACCGGATCGCCACCACCGGCGGCATCAAAAAAACTGGTCCCGAAATATTTATCAGTTAAGACCATGGTGACTGCACCTGCTAACACCGGCATAACGGCAATTAATAGAAAAGCGGTGATTAACCATGTCCACACAAACAACGGCATTTTCATATAAGTCATACCAGGTGCGCGCATATTAATAATGGTCACCACCACATTAATTGCGCCCATGATTGAACTGATGCCCATAATATGAATCGCAAACACAAATAAGCCAGTACTTGCTGGGCTATAGGTAGTCGACAATGGCGCATAGAATGTCCACCCGAAATTAGGGCCACCACCTTCCATAAACAATGATGCTAATAACAAGCTAAATGCAAACGGTAGAATCCAAAAACTCCAATTATTCATCCGTGGCAATGCCATATCTGGCGCGCCAATCATCAATGGAATCATCCAATTAGCAAGCCCTGTAAATGCTGGCATTACCGCACCAAACACCATAATCAAACCATGAACTGTGGTCATTTGATTAAAAAAGTTCGGTTCAACCAATTGTAATCCGGGCTGAAATAACTCCGCTCGAATCACCATAGCCATCGCCCCGCCAATAAAAAACATTGATAGGCTAAACAATAGATACAACGATCCAATATCTTTATGATTCGTAGTAAATAACCACCGCTTAATCCCCGTTGGCGGATGATGGTCATGGTGTTCTATGGCTGGTTGCTGATGCACTATCTCCGTCATGCTCGTCATTCCTTATCACTACTGGCCTTTTTTAATCGCCTCAATATCTGCAGCTTGTACGGTTTCTTTGGTATTGTTTCCCCAGGCATTTCGCTCGTAGGTGATCACCGCGGCTAACTCTTTTAGACTTAATTGCGGACCAAATGCTTGCATTGCAGTGCCCGTACTGCCATGAACTACAATCTTGATATGCTCATTTTTTTGCTTGGGATCAATCGACATTCCTTGTCCGGCTAATGCAGGAAATGCACCAGGGATCCCTTCGCCATTGGCTTGGTGACACATTGCACAACGACTGTTATAGGTTTTTTCACCCAACGCCATCAGTTCATCCATGGGCATTACCATATCCAATAATTGTTGTTCTTGCTCTCGTGCTTGGCGTTGGGTCGCTTGCGTTTGCTGCAGCCATTGTTCGTATTCAGCTTGCGGTTTTGCAATCACTACAATTGGCATAAAACCATGATCTTTACCGCACAGCTCAGCACACTGACCACGATAAATACCCGGCTCATCAATACGCGTCCATGCTTCATTAATAAAACCGGGATTAGCGTCTTTTTTGACTGCAAACGCCGGCACCCACCACGAATGGATCACGTCTTGCGAAGTAATTAAAAAACGGATTTTTTTACCGATCGGTACCACTAAGGGGTAATCAACTTCTAATAAATAATTAGCCCGTTTAGGTCGCAGGTTGTCAATTTGAGCAGCACTCGTGGCTAGGTGCGAATAAAATTCAACATCTTGATCAAAATAGCGGTAATGCCATTTCCACTGGGAACCGGTAACTTGAATGGTGAGATCTGATTTAGACGGATCTTCCATGGCTAACAATGTTTTGGTGGCAGGAATGGCCATCAAAATCAAAATAACAAACGGAATTAGTGTCCAAATAATTTCAACTTTGGTGCTTTCATGAAAAGAAGCAGCAACAGCACCCTTTGATTTTCGATGGTGAAAAATAGACCAAAACATGGCTCCAAACACCACTACCCCGATAGCAATGCAGATATACAGAATCGTCATATGTAAACCAAAAACATCTTGGCTTATTGCCGTAACGCCTGGTGTCATATTAAGTTGTATGGTTTCACCTAGCAGTGGTGCTGAAAATAGGATTAATCCACTACTGCCGATCAGTTTACGTACCATCGTTCTGACCTCCTTTGTCGACTACAGCTTGCCTTACCCTGCACATACAGCGACAAATTCACCCGCCCGCAGCAAAGCTAAAATAACATTCCTCTACATTTAACTTAGGCACTAAACAGCAATAGCGCAAAAAATCACCAACAAAAAATTACTAACAATTCACTAGATAAGCCAATGATATAAGTAACAAAATAGTCATAAATCATTTTACGAGACAAAAAAAAAGCGCAGCTAATGCGCTACGCTTGTTTGGTGTCTACTCAATCTGTCGTTAGCGGATAGTTACATCCAATCCGCGTTACGAATCACGCCAACAGCAATACCTTCAATGGTTAAGCTCTGGTGTTCTAAATTCACTTCAATCGGTGAAAATTCTTCGTTTTCAGCATGAAGCAGCACTTTTATGCCTTGCTTATCAAGTCGTTTAACAGTGACTTCATCATCAACACGAGCAACAACGACTTGACCATTGTGTACATCTTGAGTTTTATGTACCGCCAGCAAATCACCGTCCATAATGCCGATGTTTTTCATGCTCATACCATTTACACGCAATAAGAAATCTGCGCGTGGTTTAAACAAGGTTGGATCAACCTCATAATGCGCTTCAACATGCTCTTGGGCTAAAATAGGTTCACCTGCGGCCACACGACCAATTAACGGTAAGCCTTTTTCTTCTGTTATATCGTCGGCAATTAATAACCGAATCCCACGTGAGGCACCAGGAATAATTTCTAGTACACCTTTACGGGCTAAAGCTTTTAAATGTTCTTCTGCCGCATTGGCAGAACGGAAACCAAGTTCACGAGCGATTTCTGCACGTGTAGGTGGCATTCCACAGTCATCGATCTTTGCTTTGATAAGATCAAAGACTTGTTGTTGTCGCGGCGTTAACGGCTTCATGAGTCACCTGTCTTTTTATACAGTTGCTGTGAGTATATCCAGTGTTCAAAGACAATAAAAGCCAATTGTTTACGAAAACAGCAATTTGACTAGGAATTCAAAGCCATTCAGTCACTTGGATTAAAAAAATATAATGCGATTGTTTGTGGCAATAATTCCAACAGAATCAATCATCTTTCATCAACTGGTCATGCCAGATCGTTTTTCAATCCAAAAGTTGTCATAAAAATAAACCATGACTTAGTCAAAAAAGTGGTATTTTAGCTCTTATTTACCGCATATCTCCTGCATGAAAGTGATTTTTTTCTGCTATTGTGCAGCGTATTAAGGTTCAGAGGCTAATTATATCTATGTCAAGCGGGCAGAAAATCTATCAACAATTATTAAAATTGCCACTTTCTTTGTTGGTAAAACCTCATTCGATTCCATCTGATCCAGTTGCTGATTTAGAACTCGATTTAGCGCGCCCAATCGTCTATATATTGCCGTACCGTTCTAATACTGATCTATTAACTCTACGTAGCAGCGCGCTAGCATCAGGTTTACCTGATCCACTATCGCCATTAGACATTAATGGCCAATCATTTCCACGTTTTGTTTGTGTTGCTGAAAGCCCAAGTATTTTTGGCAATAAAGCTGGACTTCCACAAGATTCAATTACGCTATTTTGTGATTTATTAGAATTACATAAACAAGATAGCGAGTTAAATATTCAATTGATCCCTGCGTCAATTTTATGGGGTCGAGCACCGGGTAAAGAGTCAAAAACTAAGCCTATTTTACGCCCTTTAAATGGCCCTAAAAAAACTTGGGCTATTTTGGGTCATGGTCGAGATTGCTTAGTCCGTTTGAGTACTCCGGTATCTTTACGCTATATGGCTGATAACCACGGTACTGATGATGCGATTGCACAAAAATTAGCGCGAGTGGCTAAAATTCACTTTTCACGTCAATTACTCGCTACATCAGGTCCACGATTGCCAGATCGTAAACAACTTTTCAAGCGCTTATTAGCATCAAAAGCGATTGATAAAGTCGTACAAGAAGAAGCATTAAGCCGCCAAGTACCAGTAGAAAAAGTGCGTCGTGAAGCAATTGCAATGATGGAAGAAATTGCAGCTGATTTTTCTTACCCATTAATTAAAAATGGTGAGCGTTTCTTAGGTTGGTTATGGAACAAACTCTACCAAGGTCTGAATATTACCAATGCGCAGCGTATTCGTCGTTTAGCACAAGATGGTCATGAAATTGTGTATGTACCTTGCCATCGTAGCCACATGGATTACTTATTACTGTCTTATGTACTGTACCAAGAAGGCTTAGTACCACCGCATATTGCTGCAGGTATTAATCTTAACTTCTTCCCTGCCGGACCTATTTTCCGCCGTGGTGGTGCATTCTTTATTCGTCGTAGTTTTAAAGGTGATCGCCTTTATTCAACCGTTTTCCGTGAATATCTAGCGCAGTTATTTGCTAAAGGTTATTCAGTTGAATATTTCAGTGAAGGTGGACGCTCACGTACAGGCCGCTTACTTCCTGCCAAAACGGGCATGCTATCAATGACCATTCAGGCGATGTTACGCGGCTTGAATCGCCCGGTAACCTTAGTGCCAGTTTACATTGGTTATGAGCATGTAATGGAAGTCGGTACCTATGCCAAAGAACTGCAAGGCAAGCGCAAAGAAAAAGAAAATGTTGGCCAAGTGCTGCGTACTCTGCGTAAATTACGTAACTTCGGCAAAGGTTATGTTAACTTTGGCGAGCCGTTATCACTCAATCAATATTTAAATGATAACGTACCTAATTGGCATCAAGATATTAATCCGATCGAACCGCAGCGTCCAAGTTGGCTTTCTCCAACAGTGAATGATTTGGCGGTTAAGATGATGACTCACATTAATGATGCAGCAGCAACCAATGCTCTAACATTATGTGCGCTAGCGCTACTGGCCTCACGCCAACGTGCATTAAGTCGCAGTTCATTAGAGCAGCAAATTGAATGTTACCTTGAACTATTGCGCAATGCGCCATATTCAAAACATTGCACCACGCCAAAAGATAACGCGACCCAGATGGTTGATCATGCGATTACCATGGATAAATTCTTGGTTGAACGTGACGTGTTAGGTGAAATTATCTCGCTTGATCGTGAGCAATCAATCTTAATGACTTACTATCGCAACAACATTATCCATTTGTTTGCGCTACCGTCATTGATTGCTCATATCGTGATACAACAGCAATCTTTAACCCGCGCTGACATTCATCAACAAGTCGAGTTACTGTATCCATTCCTCAAAGCAGAGCTATTCTTACGCTTTGATGATGAACAATTACCACAAGAAATTGATCGTTTAATTACTGAACTCGTACGCCAACGATTACTGTTGATTAATGATGAAACCATTACGATTAATAATGCTCGTATTGGGCCATTACAGCTGTTAGCACGTACCATTACTGAAACCTTACAACGTTACGCTATTGCACTGACATTATTAAATGCTGATCCACAATTGCCAAAAACAGATTTAGAGCAGCACAGTCAGGTTCTGGCACAACGCTTAAGTCGTTTACATGGTATTAATGCCCCTGAATTTTTCGATAAAGGGGTGTTTAGTACTCTAGTGAAAACCCTTCATAGTGAAGGCTACCTCAATGATGAATGCCACGCAGTAACAGCACCTGTTGAGCAACTAGCAAGCTTGCTAACGTCATTGATTTCACCAGAAGTAAGATTAACCATTCAAGCGGTGATGAACCCTGATGAAGAGTTAGCTAACGACTAATTATCAGCAACAAAAAAAGCGCCGTTAGGCGCTTTTTTTATGCTTAAATATTATATCTAACACTTAACATCAATACGTTAAATTAACTATCAATGTTATTGCCACAATACACTCAAGCTAATGCCAATAAAAATCACCATACCAACGTAATTATTATTTAAAAAAGCTTTAAAACATTGCTCTCGCTGTCGACCTTGAATAAGCATTTGTTGATAAACAAACAGTGCCGATGCAATTAATAGTGCCCAATAATACCCCTGGCTCAGCTGTAAAATGCCACCAATAGCAATCAATAATATAATCGTTGCTAGTTGTAATAGTCCGACAATTAATTTATCAAACCGACCAAAAAGAATCGCTGTTGATTTAATCCCGACTTTAAGATCATCATCACGATCAACCATTGCATACAAGGTATCATAAGCAATCGTCCACAAAATATTGGCTACAAACAATAACCATGCCACTGCTGGTAGCGTACCGGATTGTGCTGCATAAGCCATTGGAATTGACCATCCAAATGCAGCCCCTAATACCAATTGTGGTAAATGGGTATAACGCTTCATAAACGGATAAGCAGCCGCTAATATCACCGCCACTACAGATAACATGATGGTGAGATTATTCATGGTTAGTACGAGCAAGAAAGACACTAATACTAATAAACTGAACAATCCTAATGCTTCTCGTTCAGACACTTTTCCTGATGGCATTGGTCGATTTGCTGTCCGCTTTACATGACCATCGACATTACGATCAGCAAAATCGTTTATCACACACCCTGCGGCGCGCATAAACACAACTCCAAACACAAAGACTAATAATACATCCGTTTTAGGTAAGCCATCTGCTGCTAAAAATAAAGCCCATAACGTTGGCCATAATAATAATAAACTGCCGATCGGACGATCAAAGCGAGCTAACTGCCAAAAGGCTCTGGCTTTGGTGATTTCTAACATCCATTTTCCTTAGCATATACTGGTGATTGCGTTAAAAATAATTCTGCCACCAGCATTGGCTTATCATTAATCCATAATCGCGAACGACGCGCCCATCGTGGCTGCTGTTGAGTACCGAGATTGGCCACTTCTAGTGCATCTCGACGTGAATTTTTTGTATTAAAAACACGATAACCTAATGGACTATTACCAAGATCAACAAGGTCTTGTTCCTTACCACTTAAGGTTGTCATCGGAATCAATGTGCGTGCAAATACCCACGGCTGTTGATCGCCATAAAGTATCACCTTTCGCTCTAAGCAATCACTATCACCAATCAGTTTCCGTTCCATAATTGATAAGAGATCATTACTGATAATTGTTTGTGCTAATACCGTCACCGTAAAGTGTTGGCAATATTGTGCCAACCGACGTGACAATGATTCAGACTCTAGCAACCAAGCTCCATGCGAAGTTTGCTCTAATGCCCATGATTGAACCGAGTACCATTTAGCACTCTGAATCAAAGGACTGTACAACTGATTGAATTCCGACATTTTTTATACTACAAAATTAACATACACGTGATCAAAAGACTTGGTTGAAAGCGGTTAATTTATTACCATATTGATCTGCTATTGTAGCAAGAGGTTATGAGTTCGAATATCGTTAACCTTAGTAGATTACACCTTGTTAAGCCTAAATGTCCCTAACTGCATGAGTATAATCATGAAAAAAACTGTTTTTGTAGCGAGTTTATTGATGGCGATAACATTACTCTCGCCAACCACTTATGCAAAACCGCCACTAAATAGCGCGACTCAGTCAAATATTACCTACTACACCTTAGCGCCTGATATCACTACTAACTATATCATTGACGGTAATCGACTCGGCTATATTCGGCTCCAAGTTGACTTAATGATCACTGATAATAGCCAACTCATCAATATTGAACATCATGCCCCTTTAATTCGCGATACCATTATTAGCATCATCAGCCAACAATCAGAGCAACAAATAAAATCATTGACTGGACGTGAAAATATTCGCCAATTAAGCAAACAAAAAATCAACCAATTATTAGTTGCAGAAACAGGTCATGCTGCGATCAACGAGCTATTATTTACTAAATACTTGTATCAATAATCACAGCCACAAAAAAAGCGCCCTTCGGCGCTTTTTCATCAATATAACCGCTAATTATTATTAAGCTGCGGCAATTGCCGTTTGCGCTTGACGCTCAGTAATATAATCACCAATTAGCTGTTGCTGAGCTGCAGTTAAATACAAGCCTAACTTACTTCGTCGCCATAAAGCATCAGCGGCGGTTTGAACAAACTCATACGCAATAAGGTAATCAAGTTCATACTGGTAAATCCCTTCCCCAAAATGTTGCCCCATATCTGCTTCATCATTAATACCAGCAAAAAGTTTATCAACACATGAACCATAATTATGCGCCATACGTTGGCAGGTGAATTCGTCTAACCACGGATATTGTTGCTGTAAGCGTGCAGCTAACTTATCGCCATCAAAATCAGCGCTACCACCGGGTAAATAGCTATCTTTAGTCCATGGCGATCCCATCTTTGTATAAAAGGGAGCCAATTTTTCCAAAGCAGATTCAGCCAACTTACGGTAAGTGGTTAGCTTGCCACCAAACACCGACAATAATGGCGCTTCATCAGCTTGTTGTTCAAGCTCTAAAGTATAATCACGGGTCACAGCTTGAGGAGAGTCTGATTCATCATCACATAGCGGCCTTACACCACTCCAATTCCATACCACATCGTCACGTTGACATTGATGAACGAAATGGTTGTTATACACCTCAAGTAGATAATCAATTTCCTGATCATCAATCGCAACCTCGCGTGGATCACCATGATACTCAACATCAGTAGTACCAATAACAGAGAAGCGATCCAAATACGGAATCACAAACACAATCCGATTATCTTCGTTCTGAAGAATATAGGCTTGGGGTTGGTCATGGACCCGCGGCACCACAATATGTGAACCTTTAATTAACCGAATATTACGCGGTGAGGTTAAGTCTGTCTTTTGATCATAAAATGATTTCACCCACGGTCCAGTTGCATTAACCAATCCGTGCGCGCAGCGTTGAAAAGTTGCTCCCGTTAACACGTCTTTAATCGTCACTCGCCATATATCACCGTCACGGATGGCTGTTTCAACTCGGCAACGATTACGCACTTCAGCACCATGATTCATCGCTTCCATGGCATTTAAAATTACTAACCGTGCATCATCAACCCAACAATCAGAATACTCAAAACCTTGCTTTATAGTTGGCACTAACACTGATTCAGCACCAAACGATAGTCCTTTACTGGCCGCTAAAGTAGTACGCTTGCCAAGATGATCATATAAAAACAGACCAGCTCGAATCATCCATGCTGGGCGCAAATGAGGTTGATGTGGTAGCCGAAAGCGCATTGGCTTAGCAATATGAGGGGCTTTTTTTAATAATACTTCACGCTCAGCCAAAGCTTCTGCAACCAATCGAAACTCGTAGTGCTCAAGATAACGTAATCCACCATGGATCAATTTTGAACTTGCTGATGATGTCGCAGAAGCAAAATCATCCGCTTCATAAAGACCGACGCTCAATCCACGACCCGCAGCATCCGCAGCAATGCCAGTACCATTAATACCACCACCAATTACGATGAGATCTAAAATTTGACTATTGTCGAGGTCGCTTAATGATACTGTCATAATGTTCACACCCATCCAAAATTATATAACAAAACGAACAATTAAATGTTCGTTCGAAACTTATGATGTGATAGTAGCGGATATATTGATCTAATCCAGCATTGGTTAATATTGTTGTGACATATATTTGATCATTAGCGCAAATTTGGCTTTTATGGCAATAACAGATAAAAAAACGGGCTTCTATAACAGAAGCCCGTAAATAAGTGTCAGTGCCAATCTTGATCAGGGGTTACACCACCACCTCAAAATGGGTTTCATTTTGCTGCAACTGCTCAAGCAAACTTGCAGGCGGTAACTGATCGGTAAATAACATATCAACTTGACTAATATTGCCTAAGTTCACCATCGCATTGCGACCAAACTTGGTATGATCCACACCAAGCATGACACAACGGCTATTTTCAATGATCGCTTGTTTAACCCGTACTTCATGGTAATCAAAATCTAGCAGTGAGCCATCAAGATCAATGCCACTGATGCCTAAAATGCCGAAATCCAAGCGAAACTGTGACACAAAATCAAGCGTTGCTTCACCAACAATGCCACCATCACGATTACGCACTTCACCACCAGCTAAAATAACCCGAAAATCTTCTTTAGCCATCAACAAGCTAGCGACATTAAGGTTATTAGTCACGATCCGTAAGTCGTTGTGGTTCATTAATGCGCGCGCAACGGCCTCTGGTGTGGTACCAATATCAATAAATAACGTTGCACCATCGGGAATATGCCTCACCAATGCTTGAGCAATGCGATCTTTTTGTTCCAACTGTAATACTTGGCGAGTGCTATAAGCAGTATTGACTGAACTGGAAGGGATCGTCGCTCCACCATGATGACGACGAATTTTATTTTCATCAGCTAGCTCATTAAGATCACGACGAATAGTTTGCGGACTGACGTTAAAGCGTGCCACAAGATCGTCGGTACTGACGTATCCCTGACTCATGACTAAATCAATAATTTCTTGATGACGTTTACTTTGCTTCACGGCTGGAAAGCTCCTATCTATACCTGCCATATTCAGCAATGAAAGGTAATAAAAACAAGGCTTCGCCAATGCGAAGCCTTTTTATATTACTCACAGCTTTACTCAGAAGCCAAACTTAATCAGCCATTTTGTTGCTGTAACTCAAGTTGCTGTTGCTGATAGGCCTTCTTTTCACCAACCATAGTGATAATAAAAAAGAAAATCGCCAACACACAAGCACCTGTTAGAACAATAAAACCACCATCCCAACCAAAATGATCCACCGTATAGCCAAGCAATGCATTGGCAGCCACAGCGCCGCCTAAATAACCAAATAGACCTGTTAAACCTGCCGCTGTTCCAGCTGCTTTTTTAGGGGCTAGCTCTAATGCATATAAACCAATTAACATTACTGGGCCATAAATTAAAAAGCCAATGGCGACCAACGCCATCATATCAATACTTGGATTACCAGCAGGATTGAGCCAATACACTAACACCGCAATAGTCACTAGCGCCATAAATAGAATACCTGCAGGCGCGCGGCGACCTTTAAACAATTTATCAGATATCCAACCACATAATAACGTTCCAGGAATACCAGCCCACTCATAGAGGAAATATGCCCATGATGATTTATCAACCGTAAACCCTTTCGCTTCCCCTAAATACACTGGTGCCCAGTCTAGTACGCCATAACGAATCAAATACACAAACGCATTGGCAATCGCAATAAACCACAATAATTTATTATTAAAAATGTACTTAAAGAAAATTTCCTTCGCAGTCATCTCTTCTTCAAATGATTTATTATAACTTTCAGGATAATCATCTTTGTATTCTTCAATCGCTGGCAAGCCACAAGATTGCGGCGTATCACGCATCACCAACAATGTGAAACCTGCAACCAATAACGCAAATAAGGCTGGCACATAAAACGCTGAACGCCAATCATCATTAAATGCCCACAGGCCAAAGATAAATAATGGTCCAATTAAACCACCACCGACATTATGAGCCACATTCCATACCGAGACCAAACTGCCCCGTTCTTTATGCGACCACCAATGCACCATGGTGCGCCCACACGCAGGCCATCCCATTCCTTGAAACCAGCCGTTTAAAAACAGCAGGATAAACATCGCGGTAATACTGCCAGTGGCCCATGGCATAAAACCAAAGCACAGCATAACTATCGATGACAATATCAATCCAGAGGCTAAAAAGAAGCGAGGATTGGACCGATCGGATACATTCCCCATTAAAAATTTAGATAAGCCATAAGCAATTGATACCGCAGCGAGTGCAACTCCTAACTCGCCTCGACTATAGCCATATTCTTCAATCAAATAAGGCATCGCTAAGGAAAAGTTTTTTCTAACCAGGTAGTAGCCCGCATAACCAAAAAAAATGCCGACAAACAATTGCCACCGCAAGCGCTTATAAACCGGATCAATACTGCCATCAGGGAGGCGCTGTTTATGCGCTACTGGCGTAAATAAACCAAACATAGATGTTCCTTTCTGTTATTTCGTTACTGTAGTGCCATTGGCATATAGCAATACGCTACTGGCATCTTCTCAATGATAATTGTTAATCTTTCACTCAATAAATAGCCACACAGCTTTCGTTGTCGCTCAAAACGATGCGAATTATTGCGCGAATGAATAATTAAAAATGTGAAAACAGTCAAAAACAAACAGATAAATATGAATAGATATGAAAATTGGCAGGATTTATATCAATCTTGGACTCACTATCAACTAATCAACAGTTTTAGTTAATATTGATAGTGGTAGGAGTACCGTAATGATGCCGTCAAATGAAACATCATTACGGTCGTTTGAGGATTTAACGCGAAAAAACTATGATTTAGGCTTGATAAATTTGGCATCAACTAAAGCAATCGCACAACCAGTTAACAGTCCCATTAGATGAGCCATATTCGCAATCGCAATCCCAGCAGGCTCTGCAAAACCAATGATAAGCCACACCAACATGAACACCACGTAAGAGCGAGCAATCACTAACCCACGCTGCGGTGCCAGCCAGCCCATCCACCAGATATACCCTAATAACGCATAAACGACGCCAGATAAACCGCCAAAATTAGGCCCATCCAGCCAAAATTGACCAAAACCAGAAATCAATGATGAGATAAGAAACAGTTGCACTAATTTAGCTGAACCACTATGACGTTCAACTTGCCCGCCTAATAACCACCACCATAGACAGTTAAAAATCACATGTAAGGCAGAAAAGTGTAGTAATGCATGACTGAAGTAGCGCCATAACTGCCATTGATCACCATTCATAAATGGAAAATGAAACCAATCAAACAGTAGTGATTCAAATCCAAGTAACCACAAGCCATAGAGCACGAGTGATACCACCATCACCGTCAGTGTAAATGGTCCAGCTTGTGCTTTGACCATTGAGATCAAACTTGGACTTGAGTAATCAAATTTTGCGGTGCGACTTTCAGCTACTTGCCATGATGCTTCTTGATATTTGCTATTATTAGGATCAGCAATAAACGCATTCAATTCAGCTTCGGCTTCAATCAGGTATTGGCTATCTTGCAACCATAACGCAAATTTACCCTCAGGCTCTGGCGCTAAAGTCAGTTCAATACCCCGTGAAGCCATATAATCAATAAATGCTTGCGCATGACGAGGGTTATAAAATTCAGCTAAGCGATGCATAGTTATCACTCTTATAGATAAGATCTTCTAAGTATTAAACACCCGTTGTGGTTACATCAATAGTAACCACCCGCTGTTTATTACTTATTTTATCAATGGCAAACTTAACTAAGCTTGTACCATAGGTAATGCTTCACGACGCCAAGCCTCAAAGCCACCATCAACACTATACACTTGCTCATAGCCTTGATTTGCCAAATATTGCGCAGCCCCTTGACTGCTGACTCCGTGATAGCACATCACTAATACTGGCTGTTCAAAATCAACTTCATCCATAAATGCCACCATAGTGTCATTAGTTAAATGAAATGCCCTTTCAGCATGCGCGATAGCATAAGATTGAGGATCGCGAATATCGACCAGCACCGCCTCAGGATGTTGTAATAACTGCTGCGCATCGTGAACTGAAAGATGTTGAAACTGTTCCATACTATTTCCTTTTAATGATCCTAATAAGGACAACAAGTTATGCCAGCAGCCACGATTGCGATCAGCAATAACAACGGATCACCATCACATGATCCTGACACTGGGTTCGCCAAAATAATGCATTAGCGATCATTGTACCTTAGCTTAACGTGAGTATCTTCCACCAAAAAAATAGGGGTTTATCCACAATATAATTGCCCACATCAACAACAACACTTCAATAGCGACAAGGGCTTGTCGCTGACAACACTGCCATAGCGAACACAAAGTAACCAGTTGTGGAAAAGCCTGTGGATTGCGTTGATAATGTGGTTGCCGACAAAAAGATCCACTATATGTAGATCGGATCCTACTATAAGCTGTGGATAAGTTAATTAAACATACACACATCTATGCACAAATGTGACTTATAACACATAAAATCAGACAGATAACTCACTCACCACCCATGGGGATTACCTACGACTATTGATGACGATCAACAGCTATAAAAAAACCGACACTAAGGTCGGTTTCTTAATCATTAACGCCAGTGATCTATCAGTAAAAATCACCCACTGCTTCTTTTAACTTTTTCATGGCGTTCTTTTCTAACTGACGAATACGCTCAGCTGATACGCCATAATTGTCGGCTAAATCTTGCAGGGTTGATTTTTGATCATCTAACCAACGTGAACGAACAATGTGCTGGCTACGCTCATCTAAACTGGCCAATGCTTGTGATAGACGATTATTAGCATGGTTTTCCCAATTATTTTCTTCATAACTCAAGGCAACATCTGAGCCTTTATCTTCAAGGAAATAAGCGGGTGCCATCGGTGCTGAATCACGTTCATCATCATCATTTTGCATTTCAAACGTTGGATCTTGCGCCGCTAAACGTGATTCCATCTCGCGTACTTCAGCCGGTTCAACCCCAAGTTGTTCAGCAACCATGTTGACTTCATCGTTATTAAACCAACCTAAGCGCTTTTTAGACTTACGCAAATTAAAAAATAATTTCCGTTGTGCTTTAGTGGTAGCGACTTTTACTATGCGCCAATTGCGTAACACATACTCATGGATCTCCGCTTTGATCCAATGGACAGCAAAAGACACTAATCGCACCCCAACCTCAGGATTAAAGCGCTTAACTGCCTTCATCAAGCCGATATTGCCTTCTTGGATCAAGTCAGCAATCGGTAATCCATAACCAGAATAACCACGAGCAATGTGTACCACGAATCGTAAATGGGACATCACTAACGCTTTTGCCGCGTTAATATCGCCGTCATAGTGCAGCGCTTCAGCCAGCTCTTTCTCACGCTCAGGCGTTAGCATTGGATAACGGTTTACAGTCTGAATATAACTTTCAAGACTATCCGCCGAAACTAGAACTAATTTCGACATCTCATTTGACATTCGAAAACCTCGTGTAATTTTTGTGCGATCACAACGGTTATTGAGCACATGCTATCGTTGTGTGAACCGACAATGATGCCTGTAAACATAGTTCAAATGCAAGTCGAAGCGCAAATATATATGCTTATAAGCATCACTTTTTCTTATCGTACTGTTTTAAAACTCTTAACAATAATCGTTATACAGGTTTAATTTCACGCAAATGACGTCCAGCAGCAAGACGAGCGGCCATTAAGCCAAGGAAGGTTGCCACCATTACCATGATCAGTGTTTCATCCCAACTTAAACCCAACATTCTAAAATGACTGCCGTACAAATCAGAGAGTTTGGCAACCGCATCACCTAATAACAGTGTGACACCTTGAGTTAAGCCCCAGGCAATTAATGCCGCAATCAAGCCATACCAAACACCAACATAAAGATAAGGTCGTAAAATATAGCTATCTGTTGCGCCAACCATCTTCATTACTTGGATTTCGTCTTTATGACTTAATACTTGTAAACGTAAGGTGTTGCCGACAATTAAAAATACCGCAAACAGCATTAAACCCGACATTAACAGTGCCAAGGCAACGGCTAATTGTTGAATTGCAGCTAGGCGTTGTAACCAGTCTTTATCGAGACGCACTTCAGCAACGTGGCTCTGCTGCCCCAATTTTTGTGCGAGTTCATTGGCTTTTGCCGTTGTTTGCCAGTCATTATTAGGCTCAACAATCACCACTGCAGGTAGCGGATTATTTTGTTCATCAAACAAACTCAATGCTTTTTCAAAACCACCGTTTTGACGGAATTGCTTTAAGCCCTGCTCAGCAGTAATGTATTTAACACTGTTAACTTGTGACCAATTTTTAATTTTATCAGCCAACGCCTGACCATCATCATTAGTAGTATTATGCTTTAAATACAAAGTGATCTGGCTTGGGTTTTGCCATGCATCTGCCACAGCTGTAATGTTTTTTGCCATTAAGTAAAACGTACATGGCAAAGTTAACGCGACAGCCAATACTGCTAAGGTTAAAAAATTACCTAAAGGACGACGAAACATGTCTTTTAATGCTGAGCTTGCTTGCTGGCGATGAATTGCAAAAAAGCCAATAGATTTACGCGCCATGTGCCAGCTCCCTTAAATTACCTTTATGTAGGTCTAAACGACGATAATCACGGCTGGCAAGCAATGATGTATCATGGGTTGCCATTAATACTGCGACACCAACCCGATTAAATTCTTCAAACAAACGTAATATTTGTTGTGATAACTCAGCATCAAGATTACCAGTTGGCTCATCGGCCAACAGTAACATTGGTTTATTGACAATAGCGCGGGCAATACCAACCCGCTGTTGTTCACCGCCAGATAATTGGATAGGCAAACATTTTGCCTTATCCAATAATCCAACTTTATCCAAAGAAGCACTCACACGACGTTTGATATCATGTTCATTCATTTGTTCAACCCGTAATGGTAGAGCAATATTATCAAAAACACTGCGATCCATTAACAGCTTATGATCTTGAAAAATAATACCAATATTACGGCGCAAAAATGGAATTTGCTTATGTGGCAAACGAGTAATATCGTGACCATTGAACCAAATCTTGCCGTCACTAGGACGCTCAAGGGCACAAATTAATTTCAGCAGCGTACTTTTACCGGCCCCAGAGTGACCAGTAAGAAAAGCCATATCTGCTGGTTTTAGGTGAAAATCTACTTTTTGTAGGGCTTGCCTACCACCACGATAAGCTTTGCTTACCTGCTGAAATCGAATCACTTTATTATTCCTCGCTGCTAAATAATGCTTCTATAAACTCATCGGCCGCAAACGGTCGTAAATCATCAATGCCTTCACCAATACCAATATAACGAATTGGAATATTAAATTGATCAGCAATTGCAAAAATAACACCACCTTTAGCGGTACCATCTAATTTAGTGATGGTGATCCCTGATACAGGTGCCACTTCACTAAATAGTTTCGCCTGACTAATGGCATTTTGACCGGTACCTGCATCCACTGTCAGCATAATTTCATGCGGTGCTTCAATATCAACTTTCTGCATCACCCGCACGATCTTACGCAACTCTTCCATCAAGTTGCCTTTATTTTGCAAACGCCCTGCGGTGTCAGCAATAACAACATCAACATTTTTGGCTTTTGCTGATTCAATCGCATCAAAAATAACTGAAGCACTATCAGCACCGGTATGTTGAGCAATCACTGGAACATTATTACGCTCACCCCAGACTTGCAGTTGTTCAACCGCCGCAGCACGGAAAGTATCACCCGCCGCTAGCATCACTGATTTGCCTTCAGCCTGGAATTGCTTGGCTAATTTACCGATGGTGGTAGTTTTACCGACACCATTAACACCAACCATTAAAATAACATATGGCTTTTTGGTCATATCAACCACTAGTGGTTGTTCAACTTTAGCCAACATTTCACCTAGCTCATCTTTCAATAAGCCATAAAGCGCTTCACCGTCATTTAAATCACGACGTGATGCTTTGTCGGTGAGGTTATTAATGATCTTGAGTGTGGTATCCATCCCTACGTCGGCAATTAAGAGTTGTTCTTCTAACTCTTCAAATAATTCATCATCAATTTGCTTGCCACGGAATAAACCAAAGAAACCAGCACCAAAATTAGTTTTAGTGCGTTTTAAACCACGCATTAAACGGCTAAAAAAGCCTTCTGATTTTGGCTTTTCTTGTTCAACAGCAGCAGTTACAACTGCTGTGTTAGCCTCATCATCCACAGTGATAGTATCATCACTAACATTGGCTTTATCAGCAATATCGGCATTGTTTGTTAGTGATGACTCACTTTCATCATTAGCCTCAGTATTTTCTGACTTTTTATTTTCTTCAACGTCGGTATTTAGGTCATCAACACCACTATCGGTAACAATAGTATCGTTTTGATGATCATTTTCTTGCAACGTTGCAGCCAATTGGCGATCATTAGTTTCAGCAATTAATTCCGACTCGATGGGCGTGTCGAGCTCAATGTCATGATTATGACTGGCTTTTACCCCCTCATCGTCAGAGGAATGTGTTGATTTTGGGCTATCAACCGAGCCATCAACTACTGATTGTTCAGTAGCTTGTTCCTTTGATGCGTCGTTATCTTCAGAGCTAAATCCTAGCCATGAAAATAGTCCGCGTTTCTTTTTTTCTGCCATTGGCAAATCCTAGCGCTTGATTGGTACAATTTACGGCCTAAAAACAGGTGTATACTATCATTTTCTTAACGGTCAAAAAAATCTATGACGCAGCGAAGACAGCAAACAACTCGCAAAACACAAAATAATCGTCCTGGTGGGTTCGTTAGAATCATCAGCGGACAATGGCGTGGACGCAAATTACCCGTTCATGATGTCGAAGGACTCCGCCCAACCACTGACCGTGTCAAAGAAACACTTTTCAACTGGTTAGCGCAAGACATTTATCAATCTAAATGCCTTGACCTCTTTACTGGCAGCGGTGGCTTAAGTTTTGAAGCGCTTTCACGTGGTGCCGAAAGCGTTACTATGCTTGAGCTTGATAAAACAGCTGCCGCGCAACTAACAGTAAATCTCAATACTGTAAAAGCAACCAATGCTACCGTCATTAACAGTGATAGCTTACGCTTTTTGTCACAAACAGGTACGCCGCACGATATTGTTTTTATTGATCCTCCGTTTCGAAAAGATCTTATTCAAGATGTTATCACAGCGTTAGAAAATAATGGCTGGTTAACACCACATGCAATGATTTATATTGAAGCTGAAAAGGAATTAGGTCAGTTGGCAATCCCTAGCCACTGGCATTTACATCGCGAAAAAAGCGCGGGCCAAGTCTGCTACCGCTTATTTGCTAGAGAGGAACCATGAAAGCACTGATCATTACTGCCAAAATAGCGATAGCCTTAGTATGGTTAATATTGTTCATTAATATCGTTCACCCTTTTCCAGGGGTTTCAGCAATTGCGCTTTATATCATGACCGCATTTCTGTTCATGATGCACGGCTTACAAATGCTTATTTTTGTAGGTGCGTTTGGCGATAAAATCAATATGTCGCGTTGGGAGCATTGGTCAATTTTAATTTTTGGTATCTTCGCACTGCTTGATATTCGTCGCAAGCACATGATGTAACACCGATAAAGCGAGCAACATTATTGATGCTCGCTTTACTACCAACACTGCACCACTATTACTCCGCGCTATCGTGCTGACACTGCCAACATAGTTCAAATTGGCCCTGGTTAAGCTCACCACAATGACGACAATACCAATCTCGATAATCATTACGTAAATAGCTTTCAATAATAACTAACGCTTGTGGTCGTTGAGCTGCGGTTACCCATAACTGCACCTCCACAACCCCCATGGGGAGTTCACCCGCTGCTGCCGCTAATGCCTCACCAGTTAAACGGACTGATATTCCCATATTTTCTAATAAGCCTTTAACGCTATGGGCTTCTAAACTATTACTGGCGCCATACAAACATTGCCATTGCTGATCGGTCATCCACCTTCCTCATTACGTGAATTATCATTAATTAAAGATAGCAGTCATCATTCAAGCCTCTATCTTTAATATTAAACCGAAACTGTAAGTGGTTAAGTCTCACATAGTAAGAAAACGCCCCAATAACAACAATAACCACCAACCACACAGCCCAAAACAACCCCATAAAAAGCGAAAAAACACAACAAACAAACAATTCAAAAACAAATAGTTACATATTAAAACTCAAAAAATAAACACAAAAGACATCCGCCCACACCCAACAATCAATTACCCCATAAAAAAATACTAATAAAATCGCCAACATAATGAAAAACAAGCACTTTAACTATTTTATACACAAAAAACATAACCACCACAAATACAACAACAAAAAAACAATCACTAAATAGCCATACCATCAAACATTAGCCATTTTTGACCATTTTTAACAACAAACATAATTAAAAACAAAAAAACAGAGATTAAAAAAGAAGACAAAGTAAAAATAACACAATAAAACAACAACTTGAAAAAAAACAAAGCAACCAAAAAATAAAACAACATTAATATAACAACAATAAAAACACTGTTTTAATGATGATAAATAGCTTTTATTGACAACGTAAAATGTTTTTAAACTAGATATATGGCAGCTTAGCTTGCCAACACCACCAAAACAATGTTATCTTAATTGTCAAGATAAAAAACACCACCATCAGGGATGCGAAAATATGCTTACACACTCACAAAAACAAGGCCTTGTCATGATTGCTGTAGTTGTTGGTTTAATGACACTACCAATAATCTACTAAGCCATATTTAAGAAACAAAAAAATAGCGCCTAATGGCGCCATTTTTTTATCAGGGTTATCAATTTGGTTAATTGCTATAATGTGATGTGTTGCCAATGATAAAAATAGAACCCTAATGCAGCTAAGGTAATACCACCAAGTAATACCACTGCTACCCCCCATACCAAGCGGCTACTACGTGGCATTAACTCCTGCTCGCACTCCGAACATAAATCGATAAAACGCTGATAATCTCTTGATGATGACGTTGATGCATCTGTCGTTACTATTTGCTGATGCATAGTCACTAGCTGGTTAAGTTTATTCACAATATCATCAGGAAAGCGATTATCACAACTGTGAACTAATTGCGTTAAATCAGAACCTTTAGCATGATAATGTTGGCGCAGTAAATCTTCTAGCCGACGAGATTTATCAATCACTTGCTCAATATCCATCATCACCTCCCTCGATATTAAATAATCATTACCTTACCTAAGCTATCAATCCAATATAGTGTTTTAGTAAAATAATTGTATTTAGATCACGATTTTATTATCCATAGCTAGGGATGTAGAAATTTGCTGTGAATAATAGCGCGGTATTTATCTAATATAGCTTATTAACCACCAAGGAGTTTGGGAATGCCGATATGGATTATTGTCGTACTGTGCCTGCTATTTTTATTGGCATTAGCGTATTTTAGTTATAACTATCGCCGCCATATCTTAGGTCTTGATGCACCAGAAAAAAAAATTGAAGTACAAATTCTCGATAAACAAACTAACCGTATTATTGGTGCACAGCCAGGGGAAGAAGATGAGGAATATTGGTTTTATGTTCAGCCACTAACAGGTGGGCCTAAACGAGAATTTATGATTGGTATTCATTATTACCACGCTTTAAATCCCGGAGATATTGGCACTATGACTTATCGCGGTCAGCAATTTGTTCATTTTGCATTAAAACGTCAATAAGCCACAATGCTGTTTGCTCGCCAATGGGTGAGCAAACAGCTAGCTTCAGTTATGGCACTAACCACGCCGAATAACGACTACGGCTTAATAACCAACTAGTTACTAACGCCAAACTAGCAGCAATTACGGTCCATACTGGAATCGCAATTAAAGGGTTAGCAAAATAAAGATCATACTCTCGCAGTGGCCACAAAAAAATCGGATGAATCAAATACACGCCAAGACTATATTTACTCAACCATGCTAATTTATTGCGCGTCGATAAGCGTAATTTGTCACTCGCCCAACGACACAATAAGAAAACAGTCGCCGCAACCAATGCCGTATTCAAGGTTTTATACGACATCCAGCGTCCCATCTTATATTCATTGGCCGCAAAACTATGGCTAATAACATTATAATCGGTCGCCACTAGTGCAATCACAGCTAACGGTAATAACACCATCAAACTTGGCCAACGATATTGATACAGGCAGTAACCTAACAATAAATAGCCGCTATAAAGTAAGTAGGTTTCACTCCATAAGCCATCGATATAAAACAGGTATAAACCCGTGATCACTAACCATACCATGATCACCCCTTTCACTTGCCCTGGCTCTGCTTTTTGGACCCACCATTGAATGATTGGAATCAGTAGATAAAGAGGAATGAAATAATAGAAAAAACCAAGATGGTAATAGGTTTCGTGAGTGGGCATTTTTTTCAGTATCGACCAACTAACGCTGCTATCAAAACCACTCGTCGTTAGACCTGAAAATAACGCGTAAAAAACTGACCATACTAAAAATGGCACTAAAACTTTACCTAGACGGCGCTTAATATAATAGACAGGCTCAAAAGGACGCTGATCACTGAGCATTAATGCGCCCGTAATCATGATAAAGACAGGTACAGCCCAGCGACTGAGGCTATTAATGGTGATGGCACTGATCCATTGCCAATCGGGTAATTGACCGATCTGATCTCGATAGGGGCCAAGAACATGAATCACCACCACAGCTAGCGCTGCAACCACTCGCAGTAAATCCACAAACCAGACTTTATTTCTCACCAACACCTCCCGATAGACAAAAGCAGAGCCATAATCGTTTAGGGCTCTGCTTTGAATATAGCAGTCGGCGCATAACAAGTATCTATATCACCAATAAAACAGCAATCATTCATTGGTTAGTTATATTGTTATGATATTGATATAACGACTTATGGCTGTTGACGCGTTGCTGCTAATACGATTTCACGAATACACAAGTTTTGTGGTTGGTTATAAGCATAGCTGATCGCATTGGCGATATCTTGTGGTGCAATCACACCGCCCATACCTTGTTTCCACTCTTCGTAACCCGCTTTAATTGCATCACTACTGGTGTGAGTCAATAGTTCAGTTTCTACTGCACCTGGAGCAATAGTAATAAAACGCACGTTATCATCTGCCACTTCTTCGCGAATGTTTTCAGTGATTGCATGCACAGCAAACTTAGTACCACAATAAGCAGCATGGTTAGGGAATGTTTTACGACCCGCTATTGAGCTGATATTAATTACTGTACCACTCTTACGCGCTTTCATTTTCGCAAGCACAACATGAATACCATTCAACATTCCCATCACGTTAACGTTAAACATGGTTTGCCATTCAGCAGGATCCTGCTCATCAGCAAGGCCAAGCAACATCATACCAGCGTTATTGATCAAGCAATCGACAGGGCCAAATTGTTGTTCAGCTTCTGCAACGGCAGCCGCAATCGCTTGTACGTCAGTCACATCAACTTGACGGCATAATGTATTCGGTAGATTTAGTGCTTCCATTTGTTCAACACGGCGTGCCAATAGCAATAATGGGTAGCCTTCTGCTGATAATTTACGTGCTGTTGCTTCACCAATACCTGAGCTTGCACCGGTGATCACGACTAAAGATTTTGACATAGTTTTTTCCTCTAGAATAAACCGCACACTTGATGCAGTCAGCTAAGATGCTGTTGATGGCAATAACTATAGAACGAATTTTCATAACTGAAAAATATCAATTTCCTTGGCTTATCATCAAAAAAAACTATGGATAACTTGCTGTCGTCATAAGTTTCAACAATGTGGTAGGCTAATAAGGTCTTTTTTAAGTGAGTATCAGTTGATGGATTTACGCTTATTACGGTTCTTTATTGCGGTTTATGAAGAAAAAAACATTACCTTAGCCGCCGAACGCTGCTGTGTATCACAACCTTCTATATCTAGCGGCATCAAACAATTAGAACAAGAACTTGCCACCCAGCTGTTTATTCGCCACAAAAAAGGCGTCAATCTAACTAACGAGGCTCATTACTTATATCCATTAGCGATTCGATTGCTCAATGACGTTAACACGCTGCCACAACTATTTCAGCAACGTACAGAAAAATTACCACTAACTTTGGCTAACTTTGCTGATCTTAGCCAAACCCAATTAGCGGCAATATTTAAGCAGCTGCAACAGCAGATCCCAAATGTTTTATTAGAATTAGTTGATCACGATTGCCCTGCTGATGCACGTATTACACTTGATATGTTTAAAGCTGAAGATGAGATTTTTTTACCATTATGGGAAGAAGATTATGTATTGTGCATGTTACCCAACCACCCGTTAGCTAAGTTAACCAGCGTGTCACCACAACAGTTACACCAGCACGATTTTATTGAATGCCCACCTTGTGAGGCTCATCAACAAACAATTGGTTTATTAGCCTGTGATGGTTTGTCGGTTAATTTAGTAGCTAAAGCGGAACACAAAACCCAAGTAATGCATTTGGTTCAGGCTGGATTAGGGATCTCTTTTCTACCAACGGGAGTACTAGAAAGCGCCAATCAATTAGTGACTGTACCACTTGAAGGACCACGCATGTTCCGCCGCTTAGGATTATGCTACCCGGCAACTAAAACCCTCAATCCCGCTTTAGCGGCTTGCATTAAGGTCTTAAGTCAACATAACCCTTGCTAGCATTAATCAACGATTAAGTTTTGCCTATTACAACAATAAGAAAAATCGAATTTTTTATACGCGTAAACCTGTTTATGCTGCGGCCTTAGTTAACGGCGATTTAATAAATAGGTTATGTCATGAATACAGCTCAACACACTTCTCATGCATTGGTTGTCGAAGGCGGCGCTATGCGCGGTATTTTTGCCAGTGGTGTGCTGGATGCATTTTTAGAAAATAACTATTCGCCGTTTGACTTTGCAATTGGCGTTTCAGCAGGCGCAACCAATCTCATTGGCTATTTAAGTGGTAATTATGGCCGCAGTCATAAAATTATTACCCAATATTCACGTGACCCACAATTTATCAATTTTTCACGCTTTACCCATGGCGGTCACTTAACCGATATTGACTGGCTATGGCGTACAACTTCGCGTTATTTACCGCTTAATTTATTTCACTATGAACAACGTCAAATTCCGCTATATGCCACCACAACCAATTTAGAAACAGGTCAAGCTGAATACATCAAAGTCACTCGCAATAACATTACACCAGTAATGGAAGCGACCTGCGCTTTACCTGTTGCGTACCGCAATAACCCTACAGTTAATGGCATTGCAATGAGTGATGGTGGAATCGGTGATTCTATTCCTGTAATTGAGGCTTATCGTCGTGGCGCACGTAACATTACGGTTATTTTATCCAAGCCATTAGGATTTCATAAACACGACACCAAATTACCGTGGTTAATCAAATCAATGTTTCATGATCACCCTGCTTTTGCAACAGCAGTAATGACCCGTGCTCGTCGCTATAATGCTGCGCTTGATTTTATTAATAATCCGCCATCAGATTGCACTATTACCGTAATTGCACCGAATCAAAACTTTCAGGTTGGTCGCTTAACCCGCAATCTTAACAAATTAGAACAAGGTTATTTGCAAGGTAAGCAAGCTGGCCATCGAGTATGTGGCATCATCCCTTGCGAAGGTGAACATTGTGATCCCGAGTCATTAGTCGCCTGATCTATGCCACCACAATGTAATAGGTTAAAACTATCGTTGTAATAGATATTAACAGTTATACCTATTAATGGCTTTTATCTATACTCGCTACATCAAAACGGAATAGCTTTTCGTTTTTTACTTATTTATGAGGAATACATCATGGCTCACCAAACCAATTTAATCGGTATTGACAGTGATAAAGCCCAAGCGCTGGCCACTGACCTCAACCAATTATTAGCTAATTATCAAGTATTTTATATGAATAGTCGTGGCTATCATTGGAATATTAAAGGCCAACAATTTTTCGAATTACATTTAAAGTTTGAAGAGATTTATACTGATCTTCAACTCAAAGTTGATGAATTAGCTGAGCGTATTTTAACTTTAGGCTACACACCGAATCATAGCTTTAGTTGCTATTTAGCAACAACTGAGATCAAAGAACATCAAAACATTAGTGATGGCTTACAAGCTGTGCAAGGTTTAGTAAATGGTTTTAGTATCTTACTTGGCCAACAGCGTCGAATTCTTATTGCTGCTGGCGATGCGAATGACGAAGGTACAGCGGCATTGATGGGTGATTATATTCGCGAACAAGAAAAATTATTGTGGATGCTTAACGCTTATTTACAGTAATAACAGATACCCAGTCAGTGAGTTAGTCATCCACTGATTAAAATATACTTATGTGATGTGAGTATATTTATTAAAGGCGACCCGCCTGACTATAGCAATACATTATATGGTTCTTTTGGGGTCTTTATGGCCCCGTTTTTTATGAAGGTGGATTATTAATTTGCACGCACTTTTCCGCCCATGCTACTGCTTGTAAATAACTCTGCTGTACTTGTTGTTCTGATATTCCTAATCGGCAACATTCAATCGTTACCTGCTGCCAATCTGCTTTATCAAAGGCATCAACTAAGTTTAATACCTGCCCAAGTTGCCCCTCTCGATATAATAATGCCATTTGAATATTAGGCTGTAACTTTAACAGTTCTAACAGTTCAGCTAACGAACTGTCTAATAACGCATCTAATAATGAAAACATTCCAGCTAAAAATGCCTGTTGCGGTGGTAATGTCAACGCACTGCAATCAACCAACTTTTCACACATTTTTGCTCGCTGTAACGATAATGCATATAAAGCTTTAGGTTTATCAAGTGCCGCATGTGCAGTTGCCACTACACCAACAAACATTCGCAGTTTTTCTTCACCTAAATACACTAACGCCTGATGAAATGAACTGATCGGCTTAATTAATCTACGGTTGGTTTGATTGACATAACGCAGCAATAAATAAGACAGTGATACGTCACTACTAATAATATTTTCAATCTCAGCAAAATTAACCGGTTCACTACTAATCGCTTGTAATAATTGAATAGTGGTTAACTCAGATGCTGCCACTTTACGTCGTTTAACAAGCTCAGGACGGCTAAAGTAGTAACCTTGAAAAAGGTCAAACCCCGCATGAAGCGAGGCTTGAAAATCGGTATAGGTTTCAACTTTTTCAGCTAAAAACTTTACTTTCATATGACGATTATTACGCACAAATTCACAGGCTTTTTCCAAGCCAAGCATTAGCAAATCAAGTTTAATAATATGAACATAACGAAAGAAACGCTGCCATCGAATATCATACTCAAAATCATCGAGCGCTATAATATAACCTTTTTGATGCAAATGCTTAATCGCTAAAAACAACTCATCATCTGGCGTACAGGTCTCCAAAATTTCAATCACCACTTTATTTTTTGGTAGCAAAAGAGGCATTAGAGTGACTAAACAATGTTGTGGGAAGTTAATAAAATTGCGTTGACCGCGATAAGCATAGTCATCACCAATAGCCATATAGTTTTCAACTACAAGCCGACAGGTTGCCTGATCAGCATCAATATTAGGAAAGGCATTATACTCACCATCACGAAATAACAGCTCATATCCAATCGTCTGTTGACAACGATTAAAAATAGGTTGGCGAGCAACATAAGAAAACATGCTAATAATACCTTTCGATAACAGTGATTAATGGTCTATTTCAATTGAAATAAATAACATCCGCTGATGTGAATCTTATGCACGTGCTAAGGCAAGTAACGCACCACAACCAATAAACATCGATCCAAAAATACGATTAAGACGTGTCATCACTGTTGCTGAGCGAATATAACCGGTAAAACGAGATGCTAAACAAACATAAAACAGCATTACTCCAGCATCAATGATTAGTGTCGTTGAACCTAAAATTAATAGCTGCGGTAATTGTGGTTGAGTGGTATCAATAAATTGTGGAAATAAAGCGACTAAAAATACAATCGTTTTAGGGTTAGTAAGGTTCACTAATACTGCACGTTGAAATAAGCACTTACTTGTAACTGCCTTATCAACATCCTCTAGCGCTAATGTACTATGTTCGCGCCACTTCTGAATACCTAGCCACACCAAATACCCGACGCCGATCCATTTAATCAATGTAAACGCCAACGCTGACTGCGCAACTAATGCGCCAAGCCCAACCCCCACCAATATAATGTGAACAGCCATACCTAATTGTAAGCCAACAATTGATGCTAAGGATTTACGCCAACCATATACCATACCATTACTGATCGAGTTAACGGTGCCAGATCCAGGTGCAAAACTAAAGACAATGGCAGCAACGACATAGGCAAGCCAGATCTCAATATTCATTTAATATTCCCTTACGATTCAAATACTCAAAGGATGTCGTTATACCCTGAAACCCAGCCACCAAGCAAATTATTGCTCGGTTACGCTACCCTCAATAAATAATGTATACTGGCAAAGATGATAATAAGCAACGAGATAGCTTATCCGTGCAAATATCATTAAAGACTTTGCCTCGTAGTTCACAACTTTCGGAAACATTATGACCCACTCAACCTTGCCTTTTTCACAAGAAGCTAGCTTCAACACTATGATGGCAGGTCCAATTTCTGCATTATGGCACCAGCGGCATCAAGGCACATTGCAAGGTGCTAACGATTGCCAACTGAGTTGGGTAAGTTTAACTCCGGGGCACAGTGATAAAGTCATCGTAGTTGTTAACGGTCGAATTGAGAGTTATTACAAATATCAGGAATTATTTTTTGATTTAATCAATCAGGGCTACCATATTTACGCACTTGATCATCGTGGTCAAGGAATGTCACAACGACTGATCGCTGATGCTGAAATGGGGTATATCGAACAATTTGATAATTATGTTGCCGACCTGCATCGCTTTATTACTGATATTGTAAAACCACAAGGCTATCAACATCATTATCTATTAGGTCATTCAATGGGGGGGACAATCAGTAGCCTACTCCTTGCCCGTTACTCGACTATTTTTGACCGTGCGGTATTAAGCGCACCAATGCATGGTATTCATCTTAAGCCAAGTTTACGATTTATTGCTGAGCCACTGGCTCGCCTGAACGATCATCTTCATCGCCAACCTACTTATGCGCCAGGACAATGCGGTTATTATCCAAAACCATTTGTTAATAATCCACTGACACACAGTGAAGTACGCTTTCAATGGGTTAAAGACCTTTATCAACAATACCCTCAAATTCGCTTAGGGGGAGCAAGTAATCGTTGGGTCTGGCAAAGCATTGCAGCCGCTCGTGCCAGTATTGACGAAGCACCCAACATCACCACTCCAACCTTGGTATTACAAGGCAGTGCTGATCATATTGTCGATAATCAAGCCCATGCTCGTTTTTGCCAACAAATACCGACTAAAAGCCGATTAGTCACCATTGCTGATGCCCGTCACGAATTATTATTTGAAAGTGATCAATATCGTAATATTGCTCTAACTGAAATTTGCAACCATTTTGCGACCTCATAAGGCGTAAATAACGCCAAAAAGACTACGTCATCACAAAAATAAAAGCGGAAAAACTTATTAGTTATATTAACCCCTTTTTATCTCTCATAGTGGTTTAATATAAGCGACTCACATTAGATCTTGTTATCTTACCTTTCGCTATATTTCTATTTATTGAGAGCTTTCATGTATCAAATTGTTGCTTCAGATTTAGATGGCACATTACTAAATCCCGACCATAAAATTGCGCCATTTACGCGTGATGTATTACAACGCCTTGCCCAGAAAAATATAAATTTCGTGTTTGCAACCGGTCGTCATCATATTGATGTTGCAGAGATACGTGAAAAACTAGCCATTCCCGCTTATATGATCACTTCCAATGGCGCACGCGTACATAACTGTCAGGGCGAGCTTGTTTTTCAACAAAATCTCAGTGCTGATGTTATTCGTGGTGTGATTAGCCTTGCTAAAGATGATCCGGCTTTACATATTCACATGTACCGTGGCGATCAATGGCTGCTCAATAATGACAATGAGCAATTAAAAGAATTCCACGATAGCTTTAGTTATCACTTATTTGATGTTAACAATCCACCGGTCGATGACGTAGCTAAAGTATTCTTTACCCGTGATGACGAAGATCATGAAGCTCTGGTGAAATGGGAACAAATTTTTAATGCACATTTTAGTGATAAGGCCAATATTGCCTTTTCTACACCATGGTGTCTTGAAGTGATGGATGCTGGCGTATCAAAAGGTCACGCACTTCAAGCGGTTGCAGAAGCACTAGGCTATAAATTGGCTGACTGTATCGCCTTTGGTGATGGTATGAATGACGCTGAAATGTTAGCAATGGCTGGTAAAGGGCTAGTTATGGGTACTTCACATGAGAAGGTCAAATTAGCTCTGCCAAATAATGAAGTGATCGGCTCAAATGCGGATGAAGCAGTCGCTCATTATTTAGAGCAACATCTACTAACACGCTAGTTTGAATACTGCTTTATTAAGCTAAATAACGCAAACAGTGACAGTCATAGCCTTCTATGTTGTCACTGTTTTTGATTAAAATTGCCCCGTCATCGCTAATATCTGTTGCCACTCAGCAGCCGTTACTGGCATTACACTCAATCGATTACCTCTTTTTACTAATGGCATTGCTGCTAATTCAGGTGTCTTTTTCATTCGAGCTAAACTGACTAAGCGTAAATGTTGTTGATATTCAATATCGACCATTACCCACGGTGAATTTTCAGTGGTCGCTTTTGGATCGTAATAAGCGCTTGTTGGCTCAAATTGAAAATGATCAGGGTAAGCCTCTTTCACCACCTTTGCGATACCAACCACACCAATATCTTTACAAGAAGAATGGTAAATCAGTACTTGATCGCCGCATTTAATCTCATCACGGAGCATATTTCGCGCTTGATAATTACGAACCCCTTCCCATGGTGAAACTTTTTGGTGTTTTAAAGTGTCTATTGAAAAGGTATCTGGTTCAGTTTTAAATAACCAATACGCCATTGATTTCCCCTAATTGTGCTAATTTCAATGTAGAAATTGAGCCTATCATAGAGAGTACATAATGACATACCCACGCTTATCACTTGCGCTATTATTAGCAGCAACCACCTTATCAGGCTGTGCTAGCTGGATTCCGTCTGCATTTAAAAGCGATCCTGCCGAATCACAATGGGTGGGGAATTATAAAAGTGATACCGAAATGGGACTAACCACACATCTTCACTTAAGTGCTGATCATGCTGCAACAACAACCTATACCTACACTAATGGTGATCCTGATTTATTAGAAACTGGTCATTGGCAAGCAATTAACCCAACCCGTGTTAAGGTTACTATGACCACTCACCAAGGACGCCCACTTAATAGCGAACGTATTTATAGTTACGATCCCCACAGTGAACAACTTAGCACTCAACAAGAAACCGTCGATGGTCAAACCTATCAACTCGGTGTCGAAGGGTTAATTCTACAGCGTCAATAATCGCTATTATGGTTCTCTATCGTGACTCAAAGGTGGCGTTATGCCACACTGCCACCTTTATCATTGATCACGAGAAAAAACATGGCTTGTCTGCGTTGCGGGTTTAAATTTAATTGTATTTGCGCTATCGAACCACAATTACAATCAGCCGCCGATTTTGTACTACTAACTCATGCTCGTGAATCTAGCAAAGATACCAATACTGGCATATTAATGACGCGTACGCTGCCCAGCTGCCGTGTCGAAATGTGGCATCGTACACAGCCACCGCAAGCATTATTGGATCAATTACAACACCCTGATTATCAAGCTTGGTTAGTATTTCCGAGTGACGAGCAACACTTAGCGACGCCGTTAACGCTACCAACAACCAATAACACCAAGCTATTGCTAATTATTATTGATGCTACCTGGCAAGAAGCACGTAAAATGGTACGTAAAAGTTCGTGGCTTAATCAATTACCCCGTATCGCATTAACTCCCCAAAATACATCATCTTATTCGCTGCGCCGTAACCAGAAACCCGGTCACCTTTGCACCTGTGAGGTCGGTATTGAATTATTAAAACAACTGCATCAACCCCAAGCAGCACAACAACTACAAGATTACTTTACTCATTTTATTGAGATCTATCATGCCGACAAAAGTGGTCACGCGAAATAAACTCACTAGTGCTTAAATCATGCTAATAGTTGTTTTTGTAATATCAGATTTACGGCTTTATTTTCTAAATAAAAAGGCTCAGATTAGCAATACTCAATTTTATACACTGTATTTTTAGCGAAGCTTATACCATGAAAACCAAAATCCTTGCCGTTGTTATCATCGCCTCAACTTTAGGCCTTGCCGGTTGTGCAGCTAACCCTTACGGCAATGCCTACAATGTAAATGATGCTCGTCAAATGCAACAAGTCTATTATGGTACCGTTGTACGCACCCAAGCGGTTACTCTAAACGGTAACGGTAATGGTATTGGTACATTAGCTGGCGGCGCGATTGGTGGTATTTTAGGTTCTGGTGTTGGTGGTGGTAAAGGTTCAGAAATCGCCTCAATTGGTGGTGCATTACTGGGTGGCTTCTTAGGTAATGAAGCTGGTAATCAAGCCACAAAGCGTAACGGGGTTAATCTGACCATTAAAATGGACAGCGGCCGTACCGTGTCTATTGTGCAACAAGTAAACCCGCAAGTAATGTTCCAAGCCGGCGAACGCGTTCAAGTTAATGAAAGTGCTGATGGCACTTCACGAGTAACACCTGCTTAATCATCTTTTCCATATCATTTTCTACCAAAAGGAGCTGCGGCTCCTTTTTTATTATTCAAATTTCTGCTTTTCAGCATGGCTGCTTAGCCGTCTATGCATCCATGTATGTATCATGTCACTGCGTCAGTAGGCTGTCAGAGCTGTTATCTATTGCCTTTATTACGGTTCTTTTCCATCTAAATAGCCATTATCTGCGCTTGTGTTGCATTTTTTTAAAAAAAACTTTTTTCAGCCTAAAACATGTAACATCATAATTAATGCATAACTATTTTATGCTTATAGCACTCACACCCTAATTTGTATAACAAATCTCATCTGGTGGTAATCACAACTTACTGTTATTAATCACAATTTAATTTATCACTATTATTATTTATTCATTCAATATTCATTTTGACGAAATTAAGCGATCGAATAACGATACTCGTTCTTCATTTACTCTCTAAATCTGCAACGTTTCTTTGCGGTTTTACGGTTTTTTTTTTATCAAAATAGCAGCATCATAGCACTCGTTAAATAACTAAACGGTGATGTAATTAAGTAATAATAACTAAGTAAATTTATCTTTAACTTATTTTTTTGGTTACGTAAGACAGTCAAAAAAATAATTTAATGGTGATTATTAGTTAGCATAATTTAATTAACATGACTTTATTTTCATTACGATAAATAAACTATACATATAGCGTTTATATCTTTCCTAATCACAGGTGAATATAATGTCATCGAATACTGACACTAAAAAAATGGGACTCGTTGGCTTAACTGTACTTGTTGCAGTTAACATGATGGGTTCTGGTATTATTATGCTACCAGCAAGCTTGGCGCAAGTTGGTGCAATTTCAATGTTATCTTGGATTGTAACTGCGTTAGGCGCAATGTGTATTGCTTACACGTTTGCTAAATGTGGTGCATTTTGTAAACGCTCTGGCGGTATGTCAGCTTACGCAGAAGAAGCACACGGAAAATCATCTTTCTTTATCTCTTCTTACACTTACTACGTGTGTTTGGTAATTAGCTGTGTTGCGATTGCTGTTTCAGCGTTAGGTTATATCAAACCATTTATGCCTTGGCTTGATACACCGATTCACACTTTCTTTGGTGTGGTTGCTATCCTAATCCTAACAATGGTAGCTAACTTTGGTGGTCCTAAGATCACAGGTCAAATCTCAGCATTTACTGTTTGGGGTATCATTATTCCTGTTGCTGGTCTGTCTATCATCGGTTGGTGGTGGTTCGATCCACAAACATTCATGAACGCATGGAACCCACACCACGATACTACAATGCACTCAGTATCTTCTGGTATCGCACTGACTTTATGGGCTTTCCTAGGTATTGAATCTGCGGGTGCTAACTCTGATGCTGTTGAAAACCCAGAGCGTAACGTACCACTTGCAGTACTATTTGGTACTGGTTTCGCAGCTGTTATCTACATTGCATCTACTGGTGTTATTCAAGGTATCATTCCTAACGCCGAGCTATCAGCATCAACTGCACCGTTTGGTCTAGTGTTCAGCCACATGTTTAACCCTATGGTAGGTAACATCGTTACTCTAGCAGCAGTTATCGCATGTATCGGTTCACTACTTGGCTGGCAGTTCACTAACGCACAGGTTTCTAAAGCGGCAGCAGATGAAGGTCTATTCCCTAAAATCTTTGCTAAAAC